>SLDB01000372.1 GCA_007125475.1 Nitriliruptoraceae bacterium
CGGGCACCCCCCGCTGATACCCGGCGGACGCTTCATGCCAGGGGAGTACGGCCGGCACCCGCCGGTGGCTCCCGAACCGACCCCCCCGAAGAGATCCGACCCCGATGTCCGAGACCCCAACTCCCGACCGTTCCACCACCGACGCCGCTACCCCGGCGTATGAGTCGAACCCCGAGGCCGTCGTCGTCAGCCAGGACCCCGGTGGCCAGATGACGTCCACCGGCGAGTCCATCGTCGAGAACGACCTCTCCGACGACGAGTTCGAAGCCGCCCTCGAAGGCACCGTCACCGCGATGGAAGAGGGCAAGATCATCGAGGGGGTGGTCGTCAAGGTCGACCCGGACGAGGTCCTCCTCGACATCGGTTGGAAGTCGGAGGGGGTGATCCCCTCCCGGGAGCTGTCGATCAAGCTCGACGTCGACCCCAGCGACATCGTCGCCGTCGGGGACGTCGTCGAGGCGTTGGTGATGAAGAAGGAGGACGAGGAGGGCCGCCTCGTCCTGTCGAAGAAGCGCGCGCAGTACGAGCGCGCCTGGGGCACGATCGAGCGGATCTACAACGAGGACCGCACCGTGCAGGGCTCGGTGATCGAGGTCGTCAAGGGCGGGCTGATCATCGACATCGGCCTGCGGGGCTTCCTCCCGGCGTCCCTGGTCGAGATGCGGCGGGTCCGCGACCTCGCCCCGTACGTCGGCGAGCAGCTCGAGTGCAAGATCATCGAGCTCGACAAGAACCGGAACAACGTCGTCCTCTCCCGGCGCAAGTTCCTCGAGGAGACGCAGTCCGAGTTCCGCAACGAGTTCCTCAACTCCCTGCAGAAGGGCGAGATCCGCGCCGGTGTCGTCTCCAGCATCGTGAACTTCGGTGCGTTCGTCGACCTCGGCGGCGTCGACGGGCTGGTGCACGTCTCCGAGTTGTCCTGGAAGCACATCGACCACCCCTCGGAGGTCGTCGAGGTCGGCGACAACGTCGAGGTGGAGGTGCTGGACGTCGACCTGGACCGCGAGCGCGTCTCGCTGTCGCTGAAGGCGACGCAGGAAGACCCGTGGCAGAAGTTCGCCCGTGAGCACGAGGTCGGCGAGGTCGTCGACGGCCAGGTCACCAAGCTGGTGCCGTTCGGGGCGTTCGTGAAGGTCGCCGACGGCATCGAAGGGCTGGTGCACATCTCGGAGCTCGCCGACCGTCACGTCGAGGTCCCCGAGGCCGTGGTCAACGTCGGTGACCAGATCGAGGTCAAGGTCATCGACATCGACACCGTCCGTCGTCGCATCAGCCTCTCGCTGAAGCAGGCGCAGGCCGGTGGTGAGCCGACCGAGCAGGCGCCGTACGAGCCGACCCCGGCGGTCGAGACGGCCTACTCCTCGGGCTCCGATGACGCCCCGGTCGGCGGCACGCTGGCTGCGGCGTTCGCCCAGGCCGGGTTCGGTCGGGACGACGACGCACCGAGCCCCGAGGAGATGGCGCTCGCCGAGGCGGACGTCCCGGCCGACGACGCGACCCCCGAGGAGCCGGCGGCGGAGTCGTCGCCCCCGGCCCCGGATACCGGCCTCGACGCCGCCGGCGAGGACGCCCCTGCCGACGACCCCGGTTCCGACGACGCCCCGACGGCTCCCCCCACCGAGGACGCCGACGACGCGGCGACGGAGACCGACGAGGACCGCGACTGACGCGGTCGACACCCTGCTCGCACGGTGGGCCCCGACGACGTCGTCGGGGCCCACCGTGCTGCGGGGCGTAGGGTTGCGATCGTCGACAAGCGTGGTGAACGAGATCCACCGTGGCGGGACGGGAGCGCGATGTACCTGGTGGGGCTGACCGGCGGGATCGGGAGCGGGAAGTCGACGGTGGCCGCGCGCCTGGCCACCCACGGCTGCCGGATCGTCGACGCCGACGCGGTCGCGCGTGAGGTCGTCGAACCCGGCGAGCCGGCGCTGGCCGAGATCGCCGAGCGGTTCGGTGACGAGGTGTTGCACCCTGACGGCAGCCTGGACCGGTCGGCGATGGCCGAACGGGTGTTCCGCGACGACGAGGCCCGGGCGGTCCTCGAGGCCGTCACCCACCCCCGGATCGCCGAGCGTGTCGACGCGCGGATCGCCGAGGCCGGGCGCACCGGTGGTGACGGTGAGCCCCCGATCGTCGTCCTCGATCACCCGCTGCTGGTCGAGTCCGGCCGCCTGGACCGATTCGACGCCCTCGTGGTCGTCCTCGCGGATCCCGAGCTCCGGGTGCGCCGGTTGGTGCAGGCACGCGGCCTCACCGAGACCGACGCCCGCGCCCGGATGCGTGCTCAGGCCAGCGACGAGGAACGTCGGGAGGTCGCCGACCACGTGGTGCGCAACGACGGCGGGGTCGCCGACCTCGAACGCGAGGTCGACGCGCTGTACACGCGGTTGCGTGCCGCGGCCGACGCCCGGGCCGCGGCCTCAGACCGACCCGGGGCGGGGTAGCGGCCGGGAGCTCACCCGCCCCCGAACCCGGTGAACGCGTCGGCGAGTGCCGCGGCGTCGGCGCTGAGGCTCGTGTCGCCGAGGACCAGCGTCGCCAGGACCCGCGCCTTGGGGCCGTCGAGCCAGCCGGCACCGATCAGCCCGTGGGCGCGCAGATCACGCTCCGACCCCGGGTACCCGTAGGTCCGGGTCAGCGTCGGGCCGGCACCCACCTGTGAGGCGAACACCACCGGGGTGCGCCGGTGGACCGCGGCGAGTCGGGCGACGACCCCCGGCGGGGTGTGGCCGGCGCCGAACGCCTCGACGACGACGGCGTGGTAGCCGGCGTCGGCCACGGCCTCCACGAGGCGTAGATCGTCGCCGAGTGCGACGGGGAGGAGCGCCACCGGCGGTGGTGTCGGGCCGGGGCGGTAGGTGGGGGTTGCCGCCGTCGGTCGGGTGTGCAGGTGCACCGCTCCCTCGACCACCCACCCCAGCGGCCCGGTGGCTGGTGAGGTGAACGCGGCGGTGCTCACCGTGCTGGTCTTGCGCACGTGCCGGGCGGCGTGGAGCTCGTCGTTCAACGCTGCCAGGACCCCCAGGCCGCGACACGCCGGTGCGGCGGCCGCCCGGATCGCCGCGGCGAGGTTCCCCGGACCGTCGGGGCTGAGCAGCGACGGGTGGCGCATCGCACCGGTGAACACCACCGGTGCCTCGACGTCGAGGAGGAGGTCGAGGGCGAACGCCGCCTCCGCGAGGGTGTCGGTGCCCTGGGAGACGACGACGCCGTCGACCCCCTCGTCGAGGACCTCGTGGACGCGGCCGGCAAGCGCGATGAGGTCGGTGAGGGTCAGCGCGCCGCTGGGGACCTGCCGGAACGCCTCACCGGTCACCGCCACATCCCGGAGCGGCACACCCCCCAGCAGGGCGTCGGCGTCGAGTGTCGGGGTGGCCCCCGCGCCGTCGTCGTGCATCGCGATCGTGCCGCCGAGTGTCAGCACGTGGACGTGCGGGCGTTGCGGCGCCTCCATCGGCGGCCTCCTCGACCTCCTGGACCGCGCCGACGCTACCCCGGGGACCGCACCGCACCACATCGCCGACCGACGGCGTGGGCGGGCGCCCGGTCGACGCGACGCCGCGCCGGCCGGACGTCCGGCGATGTCCTACTCCCAACGCGCCTCGACGAAGCCGAAGGCGTTCGCCGGACGGTTGCCCGCGTCCAATCGCAGCTCGTCGAGGGGGGTGCGGTCGTCGAAGGCGACCGCGACCGTGCAGTCGGCCTGATCGGTGGGGCTGACCAGCGTGAAGGTGATCCGACCGTCCTCGGGGGGCTGGTTGCGGACCAGGTGTGCCCGGCCCTCGACGGGCTCGCCGTTGACCTCGCTGATGTAGGCCTGCCCGGCATCGCTGCGCCCGATGTCGTCGGCGACGCCGTCACCGGCCGCGTCGGTGAAGGTCACCGGGAGCTGATCGGTCGTGACGTTGTCGCACGGGAACAGCGCGATGTGCAGCGCCTGACGGACCGGGCCGGGGATCGGTTCCGCACCGTTGGTGTAGGCAGCCCGACTGCGGTCGACCGAGAACTCGATCGGCTCACCGGCCGGGGCCGTCATCGGCTCCATCGGCGACATCACGTAGGTCTGGTTGCTGGATTCGTACATCCCCGGGTGGGTGAGGTCGAGGAGGCGGGTGAGGAAGGTCGCCATGGTGTCGCGGTGAACGGCCCGGTGAGGGGCGTACTCACCCGGCGCCCGCCCCTCGAACAGCCACAGCTCGTAGCCGGCGCGGATGGCGTCGGCGTGCGTGCCGCCCTCGATGTCGAGGAACACGGCCTCCTCACCGACCGGGGTGTAGGCCTCGACCCCTCCGGTGTGGTTCCACGACGCCGCACGGACCAGGAACGAGGCCATCTGGGCGCGGCTGACCTCCTCGTCCGGCGCGTAGTGCTCCGCGGTGCGGCCGGCGACCACGCCGATCTCGGCGAGTTGGTCGATGCGGTGCTCATGGACGCTGTCGGCGGTGTCCTCGAACCGCGCGTCGGGATCCTCGGGGAGTGACCGGTCACCCGCCGTCTCGAGGGTCTGGGCGATGAACGAGGCCATCTGGCCCCGGGTCACCGGTTCACCGGGGTGGTACCGGCCCTCGCGGCCGCTGGCGATCCCCTGGTCCGCGACGCAGTCGATGCTGCGCTGGTGCACCGCCGTCGCCTCATTGCGGTCGGTGAACTCCGCGGTCGGGGTGTCGAGGCCACAGGCGTTGTTGGGCACCTCGCGGTAGTTGGTGAATCCCTCGACGGCTCCGGTGGTGGCGGGCACCAGTGCCACCGTGAGGGCCAGCGCCCCCGCCAGCGGCCAGTGGTGCAGCCTCCGGGTCATCGACGGTGACGTCTGCACGTACGCCTCCTTGGTCGGTCGTCGACGTTGGTGCCGAACCTCCGACGTCGGCGTACCCACCCGGGTTGCCTGTCGCGACGGCACGTCCGTTCACCGCTCGGTGGGTCACGAGGCGTGCGACAGGGGGGGGACGGTCGGCAGCGATGTGTCGCCGGCACTGGCTACCTTCGCCGCATGAGCACCGACCGCCGCGAGCTGCACCGCCACGTCCGGGACGACACACCGTTTTCGGTCGTCAGCGAGTTCTCGCCGTCCGGGGACCAGCCGCGGGCGATCCGTGAGATCTCCGAGGCGTTCTCCGCCGGTGAGCGGCCCGTCACCCTCCTGGGCGCCACCGGGACGGGGAAGACCTTCACCGCCGCGAAGGTCCTCGAACAGGTGCAGCGCCCGGCGCTGGTGATCGCCCCGAACAAGACGCTGGCGGCGCAGCTGGCGAACGAGTTCCGCGAGTTCCTCCCCGACAACGCCGTCGAGTACTTCGTCTCGTACTACGACTACTACCAGCCCGAGGCGTACATCGCCTCCAGCGACACCTACATCGAGAAGGACTCGTCGGTGAACGACGAGATCGACCGGTTGCGCCACCGGGCGACGATGGGGCTGTTGTCACGGCGCGACATCCTCGTGGTGGCCTCCGTGTCCTGCATCTACGGCCTCGGCTCGCCGTTCGAGTACGAGGACCACGTCCTCTCCCTGCGCGCCGGTGACGTCGCGGGCCTCGAAGCGTCGATGCGCAAGCTCGTCGACCTGCAATACTCCCGCAACGACCTCAACCTGGTGCGGGGGACGTTCCGGGTCCGCGGCGACACCCTCGAGGTGTTCCCCGCCGACGACGAGCGGGCGGTGCGGGTGGAGTTCTTCGGCGACGAGGTGGAGCGGATCACCCGGGTCGACCCGATGACCGGAGAGGTGTCGCGGCCGGTGACGGCGGTGGCGGTGTTCCCGGCCTCGCACTACGTCTCCTCCGACGAGTCCCTGCAGGCGGCGCTCACCTCGATCGAGGCGGAGCTCACCGAGCGCCTCGACGAACTGGAGTCGGCGGGGAAGGTCCTGGAGGCGCAGCGCCTGAAGATGCGGACCAACCACGACCTCGAGATGATCCGCGAGGTCGGGTTCTGCAACGGCATCGAGAACTACTCCCGCCACTTCGACGGTCGCCAGCCGGGCGAGGCACCGTTCACCCTGCTGGACTACTTCCCCGACGACTTCGTGGTGTTCATCGACGAGTCGCACGTCACGATCCCCCAGATCGGGGGGATGTACGCCGGTGACCGTTCCCGCAAGGACAACCTCGTCGAGCACGGCTTCCGTCTGCCGTCGGCCCGGGACAACCGGCCCCTGACGTTCGCCGAGTTCGAGGCGCGCATCGGCCAGCGGCTGTTCATCTCGGCCACCCCTGCGGCGTTCGAGCGCGAGACCTCGGACACCATCGCCGAGCAGATCATCCGCCCCACCGGGCTGGTCGACCCCGAGGTCGTCGTGCGGCCCACCGCCGGACAGATCGACGACCTGATGGAGGACGTGCGTCGCCGCGTCGAGGTCAATCAGCGGGTGCTGGTGACGACCCTGACGAAGAAGATGGCCGAGGATCTCACCGACTACCTGCTGGAGAACGGCGTACGGGTCCGGTACCTGCACTCCGACATCGACACCGTCGAACGTGTCGCGATCCTGCGCTCGCTGCGGTTGGGGGAGTTCGACGTCCTCGTCGGGATCAACCTGCTGCGTGAAGGCCTCGACCTGCCGGAGGTCTCCCTCGTCGCGATCCTCGACGCCGACAAGGAGGGGTTCCTGCGCTCGTCGACGTCGTTGATCCAGACAATCGGACGCGCGGCTCGTCACGTCGACGGGCAGGTCGTGATGTACGCCGATGACGTCACGGATGCGATGCGTACCGCCCTCGACGAGACCAACCGGCGGCGGGAGAAGCAGCTGGCGTACAACGCCGAGCACGGCATCGACCCGCAGACGGTGCGCAAGCGGGTCGGCGACATCATCGCTGCGGTGCGGGCCGAGGAGCTCGGCGAGGAGTACCGCCCGGATCACGCCCCGGTCCCCGGCGAGGGCGAAGCCGCCCGTGGGGAGGCCACCGAGCTGCCGCGGGAGGAGCTGGCGGCGTTGATCCGCCGGCTGGACGAAGAGATGCACGAGGCCGCCGGCGAGCTCCGCTTCGA
>SLDB01000314.1 GCA_007125475.1 Nitriliruptoraceae bacterium
CACCAGAGCGCGCCCCTCTCCCCGGCGGGCGGCGAGGACGACCGCGTACTCGCCATGATCGACGGCGTCACGGATCGCCGCGGTCGCCTCCCGCAGCAGGCGCGCCCGGGGCTGGTCCTGGCCGGTCGCCAGCTGCACCCGGGGCCGGGCACGACGTTCGGCCTCCCGTTGTGGGGCGACGAGGGTGAGACGTCCGGCGGTGAACAGGCGCCACGCGACCGCCGACGGCACCACCCCGACCGCGACCCCGACCGCGCCGGCGCGACGGGCGCGCTCGAGGACGACCTCGCGGGCGTGGTGGCGGGGGCTGCGGCGTTCCTTGTGGGCGGGGCTCGCCTCGTCGACGACGACCGCGAGTCCGAGGCGGTCCAGGGGGGTGAACGCCGCACCGCGCTCGCCGACGACGACGCGGGCACGGCCGCAGCGCGCCTCGAGCCAGCGGCGGTACGCCACCCGCGGCGAAGGCCCCCCACGCAGGTCGACGACGAGGTCACCGGCGGAGCGGACGAGGGCGTCGGCGACCGGCGAACCCGGATCGGGGACGATCACCAGGACGTCGCGGTCGTTGGCGAGGGTGAGCTGGGTGAGCTCGGCGAGGCGGGCGCCGAGGTCCTCGCCGGGCAGGGGCCGCCACAGGAACGACCCCGATCCGGCGCGGACGGCGTCGACCATCCCCCGGCCAGGGGCGCCGTACGCGGCGAACCCGGCCTCGACGACGTCGGCGGCGGGGGGCGGGTCGCTGCGGGGACGACGCGACACCCCCGGTGGGAACCACCCGGCCGCAGCGGCGCGTCGTTCGACGTCGACGGTGCGTGGCGGCAGCGCGTGGCGAAGCACGTGACCCAGCGGGGCCCCGAAACGGCGGGCGGCCCACCGCAGCACCGCGAGCTCCTCGTCGGTGACCCACACGTGTTCACCGAGGACGCGGGAGACCGACCGAAGCCGGTCCGCCGGGAGCTCGGAGGTGTCGGCGACCTCGACGACGAGGCCGCGGACCCGGCGGCCGGCGAACGGCACCTGCACCCGTTGACCGACGGCGACGTCGACGTCGTCGGGGATGCGGTAGTCGAACGCACGGTCGAGGTGGAACGGCTCGACCTCGACGACGACACGTGCGGTCGGTACCGCCGTCACCGGGGTCGGTCCGGGTTCACGCCCCGACGAGGCGGCGCAGCTCGTCGGCGCGGCCGGTGCGCTCCCAGGTGAAGCGGTCGCCGTCACGCCCGAAGTGGCCGTAGGCGGCGGTCTCCCGGTACCCGGGTCGGCGAAGGTCCAGGGCGTCGACGATCGCGCGGGGGCGCAGGTCGAAGACCTCCCGGACCGCGTCGAGGATCGCGTCGGGGTCGGCCTCCTCGGTCCCGAAGGTGTCGAGGCTGAGGCTGACCGGGGCGGCGACCCCGATCGCGTAGGCGACCTGGAGCTCGGCCTTCGCGGCGAGGCCGGCGGCGACGATCGTCTTGGCCACCCACCGGGCCGCGTACGCCCCGGAGCGGTCCACCTTCGAGGGGTCCTTCCCCGAGAACGCCCCCCCGCCGTGCCGCGCCATCGCGCCGTAGGTGTCGACCATCAGCTTGCGGCCGGTGAGCCCGGCGTCGGCGACCGGCCCACCGATCTCGAAGCGTCCGGTCGGGTTCACGATCACCTGCAGGTCGTCGGCGGCGAGCTCCTCGCCGATCACCGGACGGATCACCAGCTCCTCGACGTCGGGTCGCAGGAACGTCTCCAGGTCGATCTCGGCCCGGTGCTGGGTGGAGAGCACCGCGGCGGTGACCTCCCGCGGCACACCGTCCACGTAGGCGATCGTGACCTGCGTCTTGCCGTCCGGGCGGAGGTACGGCAGCTCCCCGGACTTGCGCACCTCCGTGAGCCGCCGGGAGAGCTGGTGGGCGAGGTGGATCGGGAGCGGCATCAGCGACGGGGTCTCGTTGCTGGCGTACCCGAACATCATCCCCTGGTCACCGGCGCCCTGCTCGCCGACCGGGTCGTCGCCGACGTACCGGTAGGCGCGGTTGACGCCCTGGGCGATGTCGGGGGACTGCTCGTCGATCGAGACCGACACCCCGCAGGTGTTGCCGTCGAACCCGACGTCGTGCGAGTCGTACCCGATGCTGAGCACCGTGTCGCGGACGACGCGGGGGATGTCGACGTACGTCGAGGTGGAGATCTCCCCGGCGACGATGACCTGGCCGGTGGTGACCAGGGTCTCGCACGCCACCCGGCCGTAGGGATCCTCCATGAGGATCGCGTCCAGGATCGCGTCCGAGATCTGGTCGGCGACCTTGTCCGGGTGCCCTTCGGTGACGGACTCCGACGTGAAAAGCGTTCGGCGGGGCACGTGCGCCTCCTGGTTGGCGTGGCGTGGCCGGCGGTCGTCCCCTCCCCGGCCGTGACACGGCCGCGGACGTCGACGGCGACGTCGCGCCGCCGCGGTTCCGCGGGGGTCGCGCCGGAGCCTACCGTCCCCGCCACGGCGGCCGGCCGGAACCCGACTGGTGCCCTCACCGGTGCCGGCGGAGGGCGCCCGGCAGGGGCGTGGAGGGTCACGCGGCGCGGCAGGTCACGCCGTCAGGCGGCCCACCGCGACGTCGAGGATCCGGTCGGCGATCACCGCCTTGGGGGCGAGGGGCACCGACCACCGGCCCCCGTCACGATCCAGGATCACCACCCGGTTGTCGGCGACCTCGAACCCGGCGTCGGCGGCACTGACATCGTTGACCACGAGGATGTCGGCCTGCTTGTTGCGGAGCTTGACGAGCCCGTTGGCCTCGGCGTCGTCGGTCTCGGCGGCGAACCCGACCAGCACCGGCGTCGTCGCGCCCGCCGCGGCCCGCTCAGCGCCGAGCTCGGCGAGGATGTCGACGGTCGCGGTGAGCTCGATCACCGGCGGTCCGTCCCCCTTCTTGAGCTTGGTGGCGGCCGCGGTCACCGGCCGGAAATCGGCGACCGCCGCGGCCTTCACGATGACGTCGGCCTCGCCGAGGAGGGCGAACACCGCCTGGCGCATCTGGTCGGCCGTGACGACGTCGTGACGGGTCACCGTCGCCGGGGTGGTCAGTTCGCTAGGCGCGGCGACGAGGTGGACCCGGGCCCCACGACGAGCCGCGGCGGCGGCGACGGCGAACCCCATCCGGCCGCTGGAGCGGTTCCCGAGGTAGCGCACCGGGTCGACCGGCTCACGGGTCCCCCCGGCGGTGACCACCACGGTGCGCCCGGAGAGGTCGGATCGTTCCAGGGCCGGGCCGCCGGCGACGACGGTGCGCAGCGTGTGCAACGCGGTCTCGGGTTCCACCAGGCGACCCGGACCGGTGTCGCCGCCCATCAACGCCCCGTCGTCGGGACCGAGGACGTGCACGCCGCGGGAGGCCAGGAGCTCGGCGTTGTGCCGTGTCGCGCCGTGCTCCCACATCTCGGTGTGCATCGCCGGGGCGACCACCAGCGGGCAGGTCGCAGCCAGCAGCGTCGTGGTGAGCAGGTCGTCGGCGAGCCCGTGGGCGAGCCGTGCCAGGGTGTGGGCCGTGGCCGGGTACACGATCGCGACATCGGCGGCGCGTCCGGCGGCGACGTGCGTCTCCCGCGGGATGTCGGCGAAGACGTCGCTGCGTACGGGGCGGGCGAGGATGCCCTCGAACGTCGCCGCCCCCACGAAGCGTTCGGCCCCGGCGGTGAGGACGACGTCGACCTCGGCACCGGCGCCGTGGAGCAGCCTTGCGAGGAGGACGGCCTTGTACGCGGCGATCCCCCCGGACACGCCCAGCAGCACCCGGCGATCGGCGAGCGGCTCGTCCACGCCCTAGGCGGGTTCGTCGGTGTCGTCGACCTCGACGAGCGGACCGACACCGTCGTCGGCGACGTCACCGGCCCCGGCGACCTCGGCCGGCGCCAGTGGCTCGATCTTGCCGGCGGCGATCTCCTCGAGGGCGATCGAGAGCGGCTTGTTCGAATCGGTCGAGAGCAACGGCGGCACGAACGCGCCCAGCCCCTCACCGAGCTGCGCGTAGTACCCGTTGATCTCCCGGGCGCGCTTCGCCGCGAGGTGCACGAGGTGGAACTTCGAGTCCACCTTCGCCATCAGTTCGTCGATGTGTGCGATGTCGTGGCCTTCCGGACGTCCGCCGGGGTGGCGGTTGGGGTACTCGGGGCGGGGTCTGGCGGCGGCGCGCCACCGGCCACGGCGGATCGGCCGTCACCACGCCCGGCGGACCTGCCGGGCGCAGCACACGACACACGCCGCAGCGCGTCGGCTGACAGCCTACCGGCGCCCCGGTCGGATCGCCCAGCACCGGGTCTCCCCGGTCGCCGGCGAGCTCACCCATCGGCGACCTCACCCATCGGCGACCGACCCTCCGGGCTCCGAAGCGCCGCCGACGTCGTCGCCGCGACGAGCGCCGGCCCTCGCACGGGCACGCCGGATCAGCGCGCAGACCCGCTCAGCGCACGCGTCGGCGTCGTCGTTCACCACCTCGGCGTCGAACCGGTGCCGCTCGGCGAGCTCCTCACGCGCCCACTGCAACCGCCGGGCGATCACGTCGGGGGCCTCGGTACCTCGCGCGCGCAGGCGACGCTCGAGCTCGGCGAACGACGGCGGAGAGATGAACACCAGCACCGCCGCCGGCTCGGCGGCCTTGACCTGCAACGCCCCCTGGACCTCGATCTCGAGGACGACGACGCGACCGTCGGCGACCGCCCGCCGCACGGGGTCGCGGGGGGTGCCGTAGAGGTTCCCGGCGTACTCGGCCCACTCCAACAACTCCCCCGCCTCGGCCATCGCCGCGAACCGCTGGCGGTCGACGAAGTGGTACTCGACACCGTCACGCTCCCCGGAGCGTGGCGGCCGCGTCGTCACCGACACCGAGGCGACCGCGTCGGTGCACCGCCGCCGCAGATGGGCGTCGACCGTGCCCTTGCCGACGCCGGACGGGCCGGTGAGCACCACCAGCAGCCCGGCGGCCGGGGTGGCGTGGGTCACGCCCCGCCCTCGAAGTGCGCCAGGAGCGCCGTCCGCTGCCGTGACCCGAGTCCACGCAGCCGGCGTGACGGCGCGATGTCCAGCTCCTCCATCACCCGCCGGGCCTTCACCGGCCCGTGGGCCGGCATCGCCTCGAGGACCTCCACCACCCGCATCTTCGCCAGCGGTTCGGCGTCGTCGGCACGCGAGAGCACGTCACCGAGGGTGACCTCACCGGCCTTCAGCATCTGCTTGAGCTCTGCGCGGATCCGTCGGGCCTGCGTCGCCTTGGCCAGCGCCGCACGACGCTCCTCCGGATCGAGCTGCGGCAGGGACATCGCGACTCCTGGGCTGACGGCCACCCCCGGGCGCCGGAGGCAGCACACACAGACGGCTGCGGCGGGGCGGCGGCACGCACCTCACCGACCCAACCCTAGTCACCGCCCACCGGACGGGTCCCCCCGGCGGCGTGGTGTCGGTGCACACCTGACGGGACACGGCCACGTACGCGCCGGCGGTAGCGTGCCCCCGACGACCGAAAGGCACGCCGTGGCACACACCGACGACTTCGTCCTCGGTGTCGACCTCGACGGCGTGTGCGCCGACTACGAGGGGGCGTTCCGGACCGCGTACGCCGCCCGCAACGACCGCGACCCCGCCGAACTCCCCCCGCAGACGGTGCTCGACGCGTTCTCCGAGTGGGGCCTGACCCGCCGCGGCTTCGCGGACGAGCACCGCCGCGCCGTCCTCGACGACCGGATCTTCCGCACCATGGAGCCGATCGAGGGGGTCTCCGAGGCGCTGTGGGAGCTCTCCGACCGCGGGGTGTGGATCCGGATCATCACCCACCGCCTGATCTTCAACGGGGCGCACGAGGTCGCCGCGGCCGACACCGCGGCGTGGCTCGACGAGCACGACATCCCCTACCGCGACCTGTGCTTCATCGGGGACAAGCCGCACGTCGGCGCCGAGCTCTACGTCGACGACGCCCCCGGCAACATCGTCGGACTCCGCGCCGCGGGGCGGGCCGCGGTGGTGTTCGACCAGCCCTACAACCGCCACCTGGCCGGGCCACGGGCCCACAGCTGGTCGGAGGTGCTCGCCCTGGTCACCGACGTCCTCGACGGCCGTGACCGCCAGCTCCCCCTCCCACTCACCGACGCCTGAACCCACGCGCGACGCGAGGAACCACCGATGCCCACCGCCGACGCCGGCCACGAGCCCCTGCCTGACGACGCGGCCGGCCGGACCCGCCGGTTCATCGAGTTGATGGTCGCCAGCGACGTGTTGACCTTCGGGGACTTCGTCGGCAAGTCCGGGCGCCACATGCCCTACTTCGTGAACGCCGGCCGGTACCGCACCGGGTCGCAGGCCGCGGCGCTGGGACGCTTCTACGCCGCCACGATCGTCGAGGAGTTCGGCGACGACGTCGACGTCCTGTTCGGCCCGGCGTACAAGGGGATCCCGCTGGCGACGGCGACGGCGATCGCGCTGGCCGGTGAACACGGGCATGACGTGGCGTTCTGCTTCGACCGCAAGGAGGCCAAGGACCACGGCGAGGGCGGCGTGCTCGTCGGTCACCAGCCCGCCGACGGCGACCGCGTCGTGATCGTCGAGGACGTCACCACCGCCGGGACCTCGGTGCGGGCGACGGTGCCGCTGCTGCGCGCCGCGGCCGACGTCGACGTCGTCGGCCTCGTGGTCGGGGTCGACCGCCGTGAACGCGGCACCTCGCACACCTCGGCCCTCGACGAGCTCGCCGAGGAGTTCGAAATGCACACGACCGCGATCGCGACGATCGACGACATCGTCGACCACCTCTCGTCGACCCCGGTCGACGGGCGCTGGATCCTCGCCGAGGCCGACGTCGAACGCATCGCCGCCTACCGGGCCGAGCACGGCGCGCGCTGAACCGCGCGCGACCACCCGGCCACGTCCGTCCCGACCACCCCCGGCCCGACCCCCGAGCCCGATCCTCCGAGCCCGACCCTCCGAGCCCGACCCTCCCAGG
>SLDB01000179.1 GCA_007125475.1 Nitriliruptoraceae bacterium
TCGGTGGGCGTCGCGCCGTCCAGGGCGGCGTCGCGTTCGCGGCGTGCCTCCTCGGCGGTTCGCCGGGCGTCGTGGCGCCGCCGTGCCGCGGCCTCGGCCTCGGCCAGGTCACCCACGCCGGCCGTGGCCAGTGCCTCGGTGAGGCGGGAGACGGCGTCGCGGTGGGCGGCGACCGCGTCGTCGGTGCCGGCGCCCGAGCGGACCTCGAGCTCACCGACCTCGTCGATCCGCAGCGTCCGCCGGCCCTGTACCCGCCAGCGGCGATCGGCCCCTGCGGCGAGGTGCTCGGAACCTTCCTCGGTGCGCACGTGCAGGTCGCGGACCGCGGTGAGGCGCACCTCGGGGCTGGCGGCGTCGAGGACGGCCTCGGTGCGGGTCACCTCGGTCTGGGCGGCGCGCAGCAGGTCGAGGACCTCGTCGTCGACGCCGTTGTGGCTGAGTCGGTCCTCGGCGTCGTGGAGGCGGTCGGCCGCGGCGACGGCCCGTTCCAGCCGGGATCTCAGCGTGATGAGCGCCGCCTCGTCGTGGAGGTGGTCGAGGTCGGCCTGCGCGGCCTCCCGGCGGGCCCGGGCCCGTTGCGCGCGCTGCCGGGCGGTCTCCAGGCCCCGGTGGGCGGTGTCGAGGCGCTCGGCGGCCCCTTCACCGGCCCGGTTCGCGGCGTCGAGCTCCCCGGCGAGACGCTCGATCTCGGACTCGACGCCGGTGAGCTCCTCGGCGAGGGCCCGTCGCCGGTCGTGGCGGCGACGGACCTCCTCGAGCCGGTTGCGGGCCTCGGCGTCGCGGCGTTCGCGCTCGGTGACGCGATCGGTGAGGGCGGCGACCTCGGCGAGGCGCCCGGCGTGCTCGGCGACCCGCGCCTCGGCGTCCTCGGCCTGATCCCGCAGGCGGGGGAGGAGCCGGGCGAGGTTGTCGGCGTGGTCGATGTCGGCGGCAAGGCTCGACCGCCGTTCGTCGATCGCGGCCAACTCGGCGCGGTGATCGGCGACCGCGGTGCGGGCGTCGCGGAGCAACGGCTTCTCGCCGCCGGTCTTCGGGGTGAAGTAGCGCTCGTACTCCCGGCGGACGAGCTCGAGGACGCCGAGCTCGGCCTCACCGATCGCGCCGGCGTCGTGCCCGGTCGCCAGCGCCGAGGCGAGCCCGGTCGTGCCGCCCGGGCCGGTCTGTTCGAGGCCCTCGGCCTGCCGCAGGCGCATCGACGTCCACAGGTGGACGTCGAGGTGCTCGTCGAGGATCGCCGTGACGCGGTCGTGCGCCTCGTCGCCGGTGAGGTTCTCGCCCCGCGGCGAGGTGACGCTGAGCTCGGTGGCCGGGCGGCGCAGGAACCGCTTGCGGTACACCAGCCGGTGTTCACCGACCTGCAGCTCGGCTTCGACCTCGGGGGCCTCGTCGAGGTCGACGGTGGCGAGGCTGCGGACGTCGGCGTTCCGGCTGCGGTCGCGGTACCACAGCAACGCGTCGAGGGCGTCGCCGAGGGTGCTCTTCCCGGCCTCGTTGGGTCCTTCGACGATCACGACGCCGGTGGACGTCACCCCGTCCGAGAACGTCAGCGAACGTTCGGACACCCCGCGGACGTTGTGGAGCGTGAGCCGGTGCAGCCTCACCGCCGCACCACCGTTCGGTAGAGCAGTGACAGTGCGTCACCGGCCTGCCGGGCGTCGTCGCCGCCGGCGGTGGTGCGCGCGCGGAGCTCCTCGACCGCCTCGGCCACGAACCCTCCGACCTCCATCGCGTCGAGGTCGTCCTCGTCGGGGACCGCGACCAGGTCGGCGTGCCGCTCCCACGGCTCGATCGCGGCGTACGTCTCGGCGGCCGCAGCCAGGGCGTCGTCGAGGCGTGCCCGGTCGCGCAGGGCCAGGGCACCACGCAGCGCGAGCTTCACGATCGTGTGCGGCTTGTCCTCGGGCTCGTCGAGCCAGCGCAGCACGACGTCGAGATCCGCGGTCGAGGCGACGTCGAACACCGCCTGGCGGAACCGCCACCGCCCCACACGGTGGGTGGTGACCTCGGCGACGTCCGCGTCGAGGTCGACGACCAGGGCGTTGCCCGGGTCGTGTTCGACGTAGGCGGTGGGCTCGGGTGCGCCGGCGAACCACACCCGACCGCTCGCCCCGACGGATGTGGTCGAGTGGCGGTCGCCGAGGGCGATGTAGTCGGCCCGGCCGTCGTCCACCGCGGCGTCGAGTTCCGCGGCACGCAGCACCCCGGCCTGGTCGAAGTCGCCGCCGGCGGCGTCGACGCCGCCGTGGGCGAGGAGGACGCGGTGCCCGTTGGAGGGGGCGAGACCGGTGAGGACCTCGGTGAGCGGGTTGGCAGGCGGGCGCTTCACCGGCCAGGGCGCGCCGACGACCTCGACCCCCTCAGCGACGGCGATAGGCGCGGTGTCGGTGACGACGTGCACCTGCGGCGGTCGGTTCCGCGTGAAGTCCGCACCGACGTAGACGCTGCCGGCGTCGAGGGGGTCGTGGTTCCCCGGCAGCAGCAGGACGGGGATGTCGGGGAAGCCGCGGAGGACGTCGAGGGTGCGCAGCACCGTGCGGCGGTCGACCTGGTTGTCGTCGAACACGTCCCCGGCGACGACGACGAACTCCGCCGAGGAGTCGGCGGCGAGGCGCCCGATCGCGGCGACGGCCTCGAGGCGGTCCTGGCTGAACCGGCTCTGGGCGTCCGCGTCCAGGAACTGACGGCGCATCCCGAGCTGCCAGTCGGCGGTGTGGACGAACCTGGTCACCGGCTGCCCTCCCGGGAACTGGCTGGTGGATGTCGTGTCGGTGGATGCATCGGCGGATGCATCGGTGGATGCCGAGCGTGATGGGACCCTACCGACGGGGTGGGACATCGCCGGCCGGTCCGGGTCGCCGGTCGGGGTGTGGTCGGTGGTCCCGTCGGTCAGGGCCGTTCGGCAGGTCACGGTCGGTGTCGGTGCGGCCTAGGGTGGCGCTGGTGACGAGCACCGCCGGTGCCCGGGTCCGGGCCACCGCGGCGGAGAGACGGCGAGGAGTCGGTGATGAGCAGGATCGTGGTCGGTGTGGACGGGTCGGACGAGTCGCGGCACGCCCTGGCGTGGGCGGTGCAGGAGGCGCGGCTGCGGGAGGCGGACCTGGAGGTCGTGTACGCCTACGAGTACACCCCGGCCTGGCAGCTCTACGGCTACGAGGGCGTCTCGGCGGCGCAGATGGACGCGCTGGCGGCCGAGGACGAGGTCGCCCAGCAGGAGGCCCACGACCGGGCCGAGGAGCTGCTCAAGGGCATGGTCGCCGAGCTCGGCGACGCCGGGAACATCGAGGTCACCACGACGGCGATCACCGATCGCCGGCCGGCGGCGGCCCTCGTCGGCCGGGCCGAGGGCGCCGACATGCTCGTGGTCGGCTCCCGGGGCCGGGGCGGGTTCTCGGGGCTCCTCCTGGGTTCGGTGAGCCAGCAGGTCGCGACCCACGCCGCCTGCCCGGTGGTGATCATCACCCGGCCGGAGACCGACTGACCGGTCCCGCACCGTCGCCCGGATGCGCCGGTCCGGCGCTCCGGAGCGAACGCACCGCGGCCAGCAGGGCGTCGGGTCGCTCCCGTGGCAGGAAGTGGCCGGCGCCGGCGACGACGTGACGCGGGGTGCCGCGGGGGAACAACCCCTCCTGGCCCAGTGAGCGCGCCGGTGGGGCGACGGTGTCCTCGGCACCGTGGAGCACGACGGTCGGGACGGTGATCGGCGGCCGCTGGGCGAGGAGGGCCTCGGTGGCGGCGAACCGTGGTTCGCCACGGGCGTGACCCCAACGGTGCCGGTAGGAGTGCAGCACCACGTCGACGAAGTCGTCGTTGTCGAACGACCCGGCGGTGGTGTCGAACTCGGCGTCGGTGAACCGCCACGTCGGCGACCACTCACGCCACAGCGCGCGGGCGATCTCCCGGCGGTGTGCGGTCAACCCGGCGTGGCCCGGCTCGGTGGCGAAGTACCACTGGTACCAGTGGGCCCGGGCCTGGTCGACGGGGGCCGGCGGCGGGAGCCGCAGCGTGTCCTGGACGTTGTAGCCGGTGACGGTGACGAGTCCGGCGACGCGCTCGGGGGAGAGGATCGCCGCGATGCAGGCGGCGCGGCCGCCCCAGTCGTACCCGGCCAGCACCGCCCGGTCGACGTCGAGGGCGTCGAGGAGGTCGAGGACGTCGGTGGCGATCGCCGACTGCTGCGCGGTGCGCCGCACCCACGGATCGAGGAACCGCGTCGGGCCGTACCCCCGCAGGTACGGCACCAGCACCCGGGCACCGTCGTCGGCGAGGTCGTCGACGACCCCGTCGTAGGCCCGGACGTCGTCCGGGAAGCCGTGCAGGAGCATCACCACCTCGCCGTCGGGCGGTCCGTGCTCCTCGAGGGCCACCTCGAGGACCGGGGTGCGAACGGTGGTCGTCGTGGTGGTCACGTCTCCTCCGTCGTCCGGGGGGTGTACACGGCGACCTCGACGTCGCCGGTGACCGTCTGCGGCCATTCGAGGCGTTGAAGGCCGGTCGTGAGTGCCCGCGGATCGAGGTGGTGCGCGCTCGGCCCCATCGTCGCGACCGCCATGGCGACGCTGCGGTCCAGGGACATCTCCCACGTCAACGGCCGTCCCTCGCGCCGCGTGAACCGGTCGGCGAGTTCGTCGTCGACACGTCGGGTCTTCTCCGGATCGACCCCGAGGAGCCCGAGTGCCCGGGTGAGCTCGCCGAGATGACCGGGGCGCGGCGTGACGAGGACCAGGACCCCGGTGGGGGCCAGGATCCGGGCGAACTCGGCCCCGTTGCGGGGGGCGAACACGTCCAGGAGGAGGTCGACGGCGTCGTCGGCGATCGGCAGCCCGGCCCACACGTCGGCGACGATCGCGGTGATCGCCGGGTGGGCCCGGGCGGCCCGCCGGGCCGCGTAGCGCGAGGCGTCGACCGCGATGCCGTGGTGGTCTCCCAAGGCCTCGAGGATCCGCGCCAGGTGCACCCCCGGTCCGGCGCCGACGTCGACGATGAGGCGTTGCTCACCGGCGGCGGGGGCGAGGTGGTCCCGGGCCACCTCCACGAGGTGGTCGGTGAGCGGGGCGTACACGCCGGCCTCGGCCACCTCGAGGCGCCGGGCCACCATCGCGGCGTCGTCACCGGCCGGCATCCGCGTGGTGCCCAGGTTCAGGTAGCCCTGACGGGCGGCGTCGAACCGGTGGCCGTTGCCGCACACGACCCCGGAGGGATCCGTCGCGAGGTGATCACGGCAGTGGGGGCAGCGCAGCGCCGCGATCCCCGGGGTCGTGGGAGACACGCCGGGTTCACGGGGGCGTCCACGGGTCACGGGCACGACGCCGGGTTCACGGCCGCATGCCGCGGGAGCGTGGGCCGACGCCGTGCCCGAGGAGGTGGTAGGCCTCGTGGACCCAGCCGGTGAGCACACTGCGGGTCTCGGCCGGGTCGATGACCCGCTCGATCCCGAACGCCTCGGCGGTGCGCAGCGGTGAGCGGACCGCCTCCATCCGCTCGGTGATCTCGGCGAGGAGGGCTTCAGGGTCGTCGGCGGCCTCCAGATCGCGTCGGTAGGCGGCCTCGATCCCGCCCTCCAGCGGGAGCGAGCCCCAGTCCGCGCTCGGCCACGCGGCTCGCCGCTGCGGGAGGTGGTGGGCGCTGTGGCCGGCTCCGGCGACCCCGAACGCGCGGCGGAGCACGACGGTGTACTGGGGGACCTCGGCCTGGTAGACGGCGGCGAGCGCCCGTGCCCCGGCCCGGATCGTCCCGGCCCGTTCGGCATCGACCCCGACGACGAACCCGGGCTGGTCGACGAGGCGGACCACCGGGAGGTGGAAGGTGTCGGCGAGGTCGACGAAGCGGGTGAGCTTCTCGGCCGCCGAGGCGGTCATCCCGCCTCCCAGCACCGTGGGGTCCTCGGTGGCGACCGCGACCGGGTGGCCGTCGAGGCGGGCGAGGGCGGTGATCATCGAGCGTCCGAACCCACGTTGGAGCTCGAGGACCGAGGAGCGGTCGAAGACGAGGTCGAGGATCCGGCGTGGATCGTGCGGCCGGCGACGTTCGCGCGGGATCGCCCGGCGCAGCTCGGGCTCGGTGCGCCGAGGGTCGTCGTCGGCGTCGACGACCGGCGGGGTCTCCCACACGTTCGAAGGCAGGTAGGACAGGAACGCGGCCACGCGGGCGAAGAGTTCCTCCTCGGAGTCGACCGCGTCGTCCACGGCGCCCGACTCGGTGGTGTGCATCTCGGCGCCGCCGAGCTCCTCCTTGGTGACGTCGCGGCCGAACGCCCAACGCACCACCGGGGGACCGGCGGCGAACAGCTGGGAGGTCCCGCGCACCATCACCGAGTAGTGACTGGTGACGGCGCGTGCGGCGCCGAGCCCGGCGACCGGACCCAGCACGCCGGCGACGACGGGGACGTGGGCGAGGTTGGCCACCACCGCGTCCCACGCCGGGTTCGCCGGGACGTAGGTACGACCCATGTCCTCGAGTTGACGGACGCTACCGCCGCCACCGGTGCCGTCCAGCAGGCGGATCAGCGGGGTGCGACGTGCGGCGGCGAGCTCCTCGGCGTGGATCTGCTTGCCCCGGATCGCGGCGTCCGCGGCGCCGCCGCGCACGGTGAAGTCGTCGGCGGCGACCACGACCGGCCGCCGGCGGACGGTCCCGGTCCCGGTGACGAGGTTGGCGGGGGTGAACTCGACGAGGTTGCCGTCGTCGTCGTACACCGCCTTGCCGGCGAGCTCACCGAGCTCGGTGAACGAGCCGGGGTCGAGGAGGGCCGCGATGCGCTCGCGCACGGTGAGTCGGCCGCTGTCGTGCTGACGCGCGACGCGCTGGGGACCGCCCATGCGGTGGGCGAGTTCGCGGCGACGCTCGATCTCCTCGAGCTCCGGTTCCCAGACCATCTCCGACTCCCGGGCCGCGGGCGATCACACGGCACGGGACGCTAGTGCACGGCGGCACA
>SLDB01000147.1 GCA_007125475.1 Nitriliruptoraceae bacterium
ACCTGCGCCCGGCGAAGCGGCGCCGCCTGGCGGACCTCCACTGGACGGGCCTGCGCTGGACGGGCCTGCGCTTGGCGACCCCGCACCCGACGTCGCGCCGGTCGAGACGCGGTCGGCACGAGCAGTGTCGGTGGAGTCGACGCTGCCAGGGTCATCAGCGGAGTCCGCGTCGTCACCGCCACCGAGGCTCTCCTCGTCGGCACCACTCCCCTGTCCACCGCCCTGGCCGCGACCGCTCTGACCGAACGCTGCGGTGACGCGGTCGAGGTAGATGGCGAGGATCACCACGGCGAGACCACCTTCGATGCCCATGCCGATGTTCATCCCGGTGACCGCACGGACCACGGTGGCACCGAGCCCCGGTGCCCCACCGAGACCGGCGATCACCACCATCGACAGGGCGAGCATGATGACCTGGTTCACCCCGGCCAGGATCGAGGGGCGGGCCAACGGCAGTTGCACACCGGTGAGGACCTCGCGGGGCCGGGCACCAAACGCCTCGGCGGCCTCGACGACCTCTTTGTCCACCTGACGGATACCGAGCTCCGTGAGCCGTACCGCCGGGGGCATCGAGAAGATCAGCGCCGACATCACGCCCGGCACGCGGCCGATGCGGAAGAACACCACCGCCAGCAACAGGTACACGAACGCCGGCATGGTCTGCATGAAGTCCAGCACCGGCTTGATCGCCAGGCTGACCTTCTCGTTCCGCGACGCCCAGATCCCCAACGGGATCCCGATGATCACCGCCAGGATCGTGGCGATCAGCACCTGTGAGAGCGTCTGCATCGTCTCGGTGAACCGTCCCATGCCCATGATCAGCAGGAACGTCAGCACCGTGAACGTCGGCAGGCCCCAGGCGCGCGTGGCCAGGAACGCCAGGACCGTGAACAGCGCGATCATCACGAACGGCGACGGGGTGGTCAGCAGCCACTCCGCCCCCTCGATCGCGCCACCGAGCCCGGCACGGATCCCGGAGAACAGCCACCCGAACGTGTCGGTGAGCCAGTCGATCCCTGTCTCGGCGTAGTCACCGACCGGCAGGTCGGTGAACGTCTGCGCGGTGAACGCCGGCGAGGTGAAGGCCGGAGCGGTGAACCCCTCAGGGGCGTACGTCTGGGAGGCGAACGACGGAGACATCGCGAGCTCACGCATCGACACTCACCTCCTCGTTCGACATCGCCGCGAGGAGGCGTGCCCGCGGGACGACGCCGTAGAGACGTCCTTCGTCGTCGGTGACGGCGATCGGGACCGTGGTGGTCGCCGCCATGCTGGCGAGGTCCGACAGCAACGTGTCGTGGGCGGCGCGGGCGTAGTCCTGGATCAGCAGTTCCTTGATCGTCTTCGCGCCCGATCGCATCCCCTGAGCGACGAGGTCGTCACGGGCGACGCCGAGGATGCGACGGTCGCGGTCGAGGACGTACACCCCGTTGGACTCCTGCTCGTCGAGCCAGTCGAGGACTTCCCGCGGGTTGTCGTCGGCACCGAACGTGCGGCGTGCCGGGCGCATCACCTGCTCGGCGGTGAGGACCCGTGAACGGTCCACGTCGGAGACGAAATCGGCGACGTACTGGTTCGCCGGGTCGGCGATGATCTCCGGGCCGGTCCCGGTCTGCACCACACGCCCGTCCTTGAGGACGCAGATCCGGTCCCCCAGGCGCATCGCCTCGTTCAGGTCGTGGGTGATGAACACGATGGTGCGATTCAGATCGGACTGCAGTTCGGCGAGGAGGTCCTGCATGTCGCGACGGATCAGTGGGTCCAGGGCGCTGAACGGCTCGTCCATCAACAGGATGTCGGCCTTGGTGGCGAGACCACGCGCCAGGCCGACCCGCTGCTGCATCCCGCCGGAGAGCTCGTGCGGGTAGGCGTCGACCCGGTCGCCGAGTCCGACGGTGTCCAACGCCTCGATCGCACGCTCGCGGCGCTCGTCCTCGCCGACACCCTGCACCTTCAGGCCGTAGGCCGCGTTCTCCCCCACCGTCCGGTGCGGGAAGAGGGCGAAGTGCTGGAACACCATCGACAGCTTGCGCTGGCGGACCTCCCGTAGCGCCGCCGCGTCCAGGGCGTCGATCGCCTCGCCGTCGATCTCGACGGTGCCGGCGGTCGGTTCGATGAGACGGTTGAGCATCCGGATAACGGTCGACTTCCCGGACCCGGACAGACCCATCACGACGAAGAGCTCGCCTTCCTCGATGTCGAGGTCGACCTCGGCGACGGCGAGGAGTTGCCCGCTGCGCCGGAGGATCTCGGTACGCGACAGCCCTTGACGCATCAGCTCCAACCCGCGTTGCGGGTGGGACCCGAACACCTTCGTCAGGTCGCGGACTCGTAGCTTGCTCATGGATCCTCAGCGTCGGGGACATCGAGATCGCCGAGGGGTGCGGGATCGTCGACGCGCCCGCTCCGACTCATCCGGTGGGCGGCGCGTCCCGGCCGCGGTGCGGACGGTGACGCTGGCGACGACGCCGAGGTTCCTCGTGCGTGAGTTCTCAAACTCGACCGTACGAGTGGCCACGTACGTGGGCAAATGCGCCGTGCGCAAGGTGCAGGTGATGGGCGATGATGCCCGGGACCCGTCGACCGGGGACGTGCGAGAATCCCGGCGTGAGCAGGCACGAAAGGCAACCACTCCCCTGTCAGGGCGTTTTGGTCGGCGATTGGTGGGGATCCGGGGAAGTTGCGTCGATGTGACTCGACGTTCGCGCGTCGTGCTCCTGTGTCGCGCCGGTGCCGGCGGTCGCCATACGCCTGCTCGAACCCCACGACGTGGGACCAGCCTGTCGCGACGACACGGATCTCGCCGCTGACGACGATGCGGGAACCGGCCGACAGCACCGCATGGGGCTCCTCCCCCCTGCGGAGGTGGGCCGCCACGAACCTCGATGTCGGGTTCCGCGGGGCTCAACCGTGGTCGCCGACCGAGGCCGCATCGTGGGCGCGGATGCGATGCCGCAGCACGAGCGCGACGACCGCCGCCGAGGCCATCAACGGCGTGGCCAGGCCCCACGAGAACGCGAACCCGAGGTGGTCGGCGGCGAACCCGTACCCGACACGTCCCAGGGATCCGCCGAGCGCGAGTCCGGAGAGCACCACCCCACCGGAGAGCGCCGGACGCGCCGGTTCGATCCGGATCCCCGAGAGGAACAGCAGCCCCGAGGACGCCCACCCTCCCCCGAGTGCGAGGACGGCGGAGGCGATGAGCAACGTATGGGCCGCCGGTGAATCGGCGAACGGCCCGCCGGCGAACGCCAGCCCGGCGACCCCCAGTGAGCCCGCGCCGGTGAGGACGGCGACGCCGAGCAACTCGCTGCCGACGAGACGATCGACGGTTGCCCCGCTGATCACCCGCATGCAGGCGGCGGCGAGCGAGGCCACCGACAGGACGACACCGGCGGTGCCGGCGGTCATCCCGGCCACCTCGGCGGTGGGCACCAGGAACGTCGAGACACTCGAACCGACGGCTCCGGCCGTCGCCGCCGACGCGGCGAGGAGGATCAACAGCGGTGTCGTGCTGGGAGCGTCGGTGCCGGGGTCGGGCCGATCGTCGGCGGCTTCGGGCCGCACGTCCGGGCGGGTCGGCGCCGCGTCCGCGGAACCGCGCGGGGCCGCTGGGGCGTCGGCGGCTTCGTCGTCGCCGGCTTCGTCGTCGCCGGCGGCGGGGTGGGGATCGGGATCGACCGGTGCCGGGGTGTCGTCGGCCTCACCGGGCCCCTCCCCCGATTCGAGCCGGCTGGAGATCATCAACCCGGTGAGGGTCGCGACGACCGCGGCGCCGACGAACGCCGGGCGCCAGCCGAACTGCACGGCGATCAACGGAAGGGTCAGTCCGGCGACGAGTGAGGCGATCGGCGGGCTGGCCTCCTTGGTGCCGAACGCGACCCCCTGGCGGTGATGCGGGACGGCGCGGGACATCGCCCGCGATCCGGCGGTGTCGACGAGCGCCATGGCGGGCCCGGCGATCGCCAGTGCCGCGGTGAGCTGCCAGGCGTTCGTGACCAGAGCGGCGATCAGCAACGACGAAACGGCCGCCAGCCCCATCCCGATGCGCAAAGCGGCGGGAGATCCGATCCGGTCGACGATCCGGCCGGCCGGGATCGAGGTGACGCCTCCGGCGACGAAGAACAGGGCGACCGCCAGCCCGATCTCGCCGGCCCCGATCCCGAACTCGGCGGTGATCCTGCCCTGCAGCGCACCGATGAGGAAGCTCGGCAGCGTGGCGCACGCCAGCCCGGCGACCATCGTGCCGGTCACCCCGACGGGGCCGGGGGCCCGGCGTGCACTCCTCGTCGGGGTTCGACGCATCAGGTCCGCCTCTGGTTCCGGGACGTCATCCACCGTAGGCGCCGCACGGTGGGTCACACCAAGGCCAGCGACCCGAACCACCGCCACCGGGTCGAACCGAGGCCACCGGGTCGAACCGGCGCCACCGGGTCGAACCGAGGCGACCGAGCCAGGTCGGTTCGTGGCGGGGAAGCCATGGGTTCCGGTCGGGTCACGAGAGCCGGGAGGTCAGCCGGCCCTGGGACCTTGATGATCGGCGGGACCTGGTTGCCCGGCGGAGCCTTGATGATCGGCGGCCTCCAGGGATTCGTCCCTCACTCGGATCCGCCACCGAAGCACCGTGGCGACGACCGCGGCCGAGGCCATCAGCGGTGCCGCGATCAGCCAGGTGGTCGGGAACCCCAGGTGCTCGGCGAGGTAGCCGAACGCCGCCGGCCCACCGGACCCGCCGAGGCCCAGCCCCGCGAGGACGACACCGCCGGAGAGGGCGGGTCGGCGCGGTTCGACGCGCACACCGGCCAGGAAGAGCAGCCCGGTCCACCCCCACCCTCCCCCGAGGGCGAGGACGGCCGCGACGACCAGCAGGACACCGCTCCCCGGCTGGTCGGCGAGGACCCCGCCGGTGAGCGCGAGGCCGATCACCCCGAGGCTGCCGATCCCCGCCAGGATCGCGACGGCGAGGAGCTCGGTCCCCGACCGGCGGTCGACGGCCACGCCGCTGAGGATCCGCGCCGCCACGCTCGCCAGCGACGCGGTCGAGAGCACCAGGCCGGCGTTGCCGGGAGACAGCCCGGCGAGCTCCCCGGTCGGGACCAGGAACGTCGCGACACTCGAGGCGACCGCCCCGGCCGAGGCGGCCGCCAGCGCCAACAACGCCAGCAGTGGTGTGGTGCTCGACGTGGGGCGTGGGGGTGCTGCAGGTCGCCGCTGTGCTGACGTGACCGCGGTGCGGCGGTCGCGCGGTTCCTCGGCGCCAGCCGGCGGGGTGTCGCGAACGTCAGCCCGGTCCGCCCCCCGGTCGCCGCCACCGACGCCTCCTCGCGGCGGGTGATCGACCGAGGTGCGCGGCCGGTCCAGCCCGCTCGAGATGGCGAAGCCGGTGACGGCGGCGAGGACGGCGGCCCCGACGAACGCCGGACGCCACCCGAGGTGGGCCCCGAGCACCGGCAGCGTCAACCCCGCCAGCAGCGAGGCCAGCGGGCCACTGGCCTCCTTGGTCCCGAACGCCACCCCCTGACGACCGTGCGGCACCGCACGGGAGAGGGCCCGCGATCCGCCGGTGTCGACCAGCGCCAGGGAGACCCCGGCGAGCATGAGCAGGACGGTGAGGTGCCAGTGGGTGGTTGCCAGCACCGCGATCGATGCCGAGGCCGTGGCCGCGAACGCCATCCCGATCCGCAGCGCCAGCGGCGCACCGATCCGGTCGACGACACGGCCGGCGGGGATCGAGGTGGTCCCGGCGGCGACGAAGAACGCCGCCACCGACACCCCGATCCCGGCGACCCCGATCCCGAGCTCGTCGGCGATCCGGCCCTGCAACGCCCCGGTGAGGAACGCCGGGACCGCGGCGGCGCACAACGCACCGACGAGTGACCCGGTGACCGCGACCGGGCCCGGAGTCGTGCGCCACCCCAACAGGGAGGTCCCCGGTGTCATCAGGCCAGTGACTTGTAGCGTCGGACCGCGAGCGGGATCACCGCGCCGAGGACGACCACGGTCCACGCCAGCATCCACAGTGCCGGGGTGAGCGCGTCACCACCGATCGACAACGCCCGGGCGGCGTCGGCGGCGTGCGTCAGCGGGCTGTGGGCGGCGAACGCCGACATCCAGCCGGGCATCGTCTCGAGGGGGACGAAGATCGAACTGGCGAACACCAACGGGAACACGAGGACGAACCCGGCGGTCTGGGCGGCCTCGGCTCCAGGCACCAGCAGGGCGAGGTAGCAGAAGCACCAGCTCATCAGGTAGCCGAGGACCCCGACGACCAGGACCGCCCCGATGGCGGCGATGAACCCTTCGGTGAACCGGAACCCGATCAGGTACCCGACCAGGATCATCAACCCGATCACCGCCAGCGAACGGACGAGGTCGGCGAAGGTGCGACCGGCCAGCACCGCCGAGCGCGCCATCGGCAGGGACCGGAAACGGTCGACGACGCCCCGTTCGAGGTCCTCGGCGAGCCCGACGGCCGTCTGGGTGGAACGGAACGCCGCCGAGTGGACGAAGATCCCCGGGAGGAGGAAGTCGACGTAGCGCAGCCCTTCAGGCAGGGCGACGGTCGCGATCCCGCCGAACACGAACGTGAACAGGATCACGAACATCACCGGCTGGATGGTGGAGAACACCAGCAGCCGGGGTTGCCGCACGAAGTGCCGCAGGTTGCGCTTGGTCACCGTCCAGGTGTCGCGCAGCTGCCAGTAGGCGGTCGCGGTGATGCCTGCCGCCGGTGCGCTGGACTCGGGTGTCGCGATCGCCGTCATGCTGCCCCCTGCCCGTCACGCCGCTGACCGGTACCCGCACGGTCACCCGGGTGGTCAGTATCCGCACGGTCACCCGGGTGGTCAGTATCCGCACGGTCACCCGGGTGGTCAGTATCCGCACGGTCACCACGGTGGTCG
>SLDB01000332.1 GCA_007125475.1 Nitriliruptoraceae bacterium
CGGCGTCGGCGTCGTCATCAGCGCCGGCGGCATCGGCGGGCACGGCGGCGTCGGCGGACGTGGCGCCGTTGCGGTCGGTGACCGGCCCACCGCCGATTTCGCGCGACAGGATCTGGTCGAACCCACCGAAACCGCCAGCGCGCTCGCCCACGGCGGTCGCCGGCCTCGACTGGCTGAACAGCACGTCCATCGTGTTCGTCATCGCCACTCCTCGAGGGTGGTCGTCACCCGGTCGACGTACGTGAGGGTCTCGTCGATCCGCGGAACACCGCCGGCCTCGGCGACACGGTGGGGACCGGCGTTGTACGCCGCGAGGGCGAGGGCCTCATCCCCGAAGCGGTCGAGTTGCTCACGCAGGTAACGGGCCCCGCCGTCGAGGTTCTCGACGGGATCATGTGGATCGACACCCAGGCCCTCCGCCGTGCCGGGCATCAGCTGGGCGAGCCCGATCGCGCCGGCCGGCGACACCGCCTGGGGATCGAACCCGGACTCGTGCCTGACGACGGCCCCCAGCAGCAGCGGATCGATCCCGGCCGACTCGGCGGCGGTGGTGATCTCCCCGGCCCAACGCGCACCTGCCGGACCCAGGCGCTCGGCCAGCTCGGCGGTCTCCGTCGCGTCCCCGGCGACCGGCGTGGCCGCAGCCCCGGAGTCGGCGCCCCCCGGCACCGACGCCAGCGCACCGGCTGTCGGAACCGGCCGACCGGCCCCGCCCACCTCGGCGAGCTGGAATCCCGCGTCGCTGCCGGGCGATCCCGCCTGGCCATCACCGGCAGGGCGGCCCGGAGCATGGACCGTCGCGCTCGCGGCGGCGTCGATCCTGGACTGGATCGCGGTGATGCGGGTGGCGACGTCGGCGAGGGACGCCGCGGGAGCGGGGATCATCGCTGCCTCCTCCATCGTTCGAGCGCGGCGGCGTCGAGCTGCAGCTCGCTGCGACGGCTGGCCAGTCGCGCGGCCTCGGTCGTACGACGCTCGGCGAGCCGCTCGACGCTCCGCCGGCGCACCCCCGCCTCGGTCCGCCTGGCGGTGGCCCGGCGCTCGTCGCGCACGGCCGCGAGGTAGGCGTCGTGGGCCTCGGAGAGATCGTCACCGAGCGCCAGTGCGTCCAGGCGCCTGGACACCAGCTCCTCCACCGTCACCGTCGTCGACGGGGCCGTGGCCTGTTCGTGGAACCGCACCGTGCGCTCCCGGTGCTCCCGGGCCGCAGACGAGGCGGCGCGCGCAGCCTCGGCGGCCTCCGCGAGCCGTCGGCGTTCAACGAGGGTGCGGAGTCGCAGCACCACGCCGAGCCGCTCTTGGGACCCCCTGCTCACGCGGCCACCTCCGACGGCCTGAGCTCCTCGGCGAGGGCCTCGAGCCGTTCCCACGACTCCTCGACGTCAGCGACCTCGTCAGGCACCTGGCAGAGGAACTCGGTGAGCGACTCCTGGTGCTCCAGCGCAGCGTCGGCGACCGGGTCGGAACCGGCGACGTACGCCCCGACCTCGACCAGGTCCCGGACCCGCTCGGCAGCGGCCAACGACCGACGGACCGCCGCCGCCGCGGCGAGGCGGTCGGGAGGCGTCACCGTCGACGCGAGCCGGCTGAGGCTCGCCAACGGGTCGATCGACGGGAACCGCCCTGCCGTCGTGAGCGCACGGTCGAGGACGATGTGGCCGTCCAGGATGGAACGGGCCGCGTCAGCGACCGGCTCGTCGAGGTCGCCTCCCTCGACCAGGACCGAGTAGAACGCCGTGATCGTGCCGTGGGTCCGGGGCCCGGAACGCTCCAGCAGCCGCGGCAGCAGAGCGAACACCGACGGTGGGTACCCCCTGCTCGTAGGGGGCTCGCCGGCGGCGAGCCCGATCTCGCGCTGCGCCGTCGCCAGGCGGGTGATCGAGTCGACCGTGAGCAGGACGTCACGGCCGGCGTCGGCCCACTCCTCGGCGATCCGGGTGGCGAGCATCGCGGCCCGTACCCGCAGCAACGCCGGTTGGTCGGAGGTGGCCACCACCACCGCGGCGCGTGTCAGGCCCTCGGGGCCGAGGACGTCCTCGATGAACTCGTGGACCTCCCGCCCCCGCTCACCGACGAGCGCGATCACCGACCGGTCGGCGTCCGTTCCGCGCACCATCATCGCCAGCAGCGTCGACTTGCCGACCCCGGACCCCGCGAACAGCCCCAGACGCTGTCCGCGCCCGACGGTGCAGAGCGTGTCGACGAGACGCACCCCGGTCGCCAGCGGATCGGCGATCCGCCGGCGGTCCAGCGCCGACGGCGCCGACCCGTCGACACCGCGCCGCGGTGCCACGATCGGGCCCCGGTCGTCGATGGGGCGTCCGAGCCCGTCGACGACCCGTCCCAGCAGCCCGTCCCCGACCGGCGACGTCAGCGGGCCGGTGCGCGGCACGACCCGGTCGCCGCGGGCGATCCCGGTGACCTCACCGATGACGAGCGCTCGGCACCCGTCCGTGTCGACGGCGACCACCTCGGCGACCCGGGCGCCGCCGCGGGCGTGCACGTCGACGGCGTCGCCCACCGCCAGACGCAGGCCCCGGAGCTCGACCTCGGTGCCCACCACCCGGGTGACCGACCCGTGGGTGACCTGTTGCAGCACGGCGTTCAATCCACGTCCTCCTCGACCCGGGCGACGACGGCCAACGCGGCCTCGACGAGCGCGGCCCGGGTGAGATCGACCCCCGCGTGACGGCCTGCGAGGACGGCGTCACCGCGAGCCACGGCGCCGTCGGCGACGAGCGCGAGACGCCGATCGGCGAGGACCGCCTCGCCGAGGACGGCGTGATCGTCGGGGTTCAGGCGGACCTCGATCGCCTCCTCGTCGAGGGCTGCCACGGCCTCCTGGACGCGCCCCAGGACCGCCGATGCCTCGTCCGGCGGCGTGCGTGCCAGCACCGCGTCACAGACGCGTCGTGCGAGCTCCGTGCTGGCCGCGGTCAGCTCCCGGCGGTGTGCGCCGAGGGCCTCGGCGACGTCGTCGAGCCGGGCGATGACCGCGGTCGCGGCACGCTGGGCGGCGACCCGGGCAGCTCCGGCTCCGGCGGCCTCGCCGGCCCGACGCCCACGGGCCTCGGCCTCGGTGACGAGCTCGTCGACGTGGCGGGCGGTGACCGCATCGAGCCGGGGGCGCGGTTGCACCAGACGGTGCGGCTCCCCCGAGATCGTCTGTCGCAGGATCTCAGCCAATGAGCTCCTCCTCGCCACGGGTGATCACGATCGTGCCCTCGGCCTCCATGCGCTGGACGAGGCGGACGATCTCGCTCTGGGCCTCCTCGACCTCGCTGACACGGACTGGACCGAGGAGGTCGATCTCCTCCTCGAGCGCGGTGCGGGCACGGTTCGACAGGTTTCGCTCGATCACCGCCCGCAAGCCGTCGCTCGCGCCCTTGAGCGCGACGGCGAGCCGCTGGGTCTCGACGGCACGCAACACCTCCTGCAGCGACCGGTCGTCGACCGTCACGAGGTCCTCGAACAGGAACATCAGCCCCCGGACGCGCTCGGCGAGGTCCGGATCGACCTCCTCGAGGTCGGCGAGGATGCTCCGTTCGGTGCCGCGATCCGCCTGGTGCAGCAGTTCAGCGAGCTCCTTCACCCCGTCGCGGCGGCCACTGCGCCGCTTCACCTCGCCCAGGCGTTCCTTCAGCGCCGACTCGACCCGGCTGACGACGTCCGGATCAGCGCGCTCGAGGGTGGCCAGCCGCGAGGCCACCTCGACCTGAACCGGATGCTCGAGCCCGGCGACGAGGTGGGCTCCGAGCCGTGCCGGCAGGTGGGCCAGCACCAACGCGATCGTCTGCGGATGCTCGTCGCGCAGGTGCTGGAGGACCTCGGCGGGGTCGTGCACCCGCAGGAAGTGGAACGGCTCGGAGTGGGCGGTGGCAAGGAGCCGGTCGACGATGTCATCGGCATCGGCACCGCGGATCCGACGCAGCATCTCGCGGGCGTGGGCCTCCCCGCCGCTGAGGAGCTCGCGCTGGGCCAGTGCCTCGGCCTGGAACTCGCGCAGCACCCCGTCGAGGTCGCGCTGGGGGATGTCTCCGAGGGTGGCGATCTCGACGGTGAGTTGCTCGACCTCGTCCTCCCCGAGGAACCGCAACACCGGCTCCGCACGGTCCGTCCCGACCGCCAGCAACACGGCGGCGGCCTTCTGGGCCCGGGTGAGCTGGGCGCTCACGAGGGGGTCCGCCGGTCAGCGAGCCAGCCACGCAGCAGGGTGGCGATCTCCTCGGGCTGCCGTTCGACGAGCTCGACGACCTCGTCGCGCACCGTCGGCGCGGCCGATGGTGCCGGGCCCTCATCGATCTCGGGCGTCGGCTGGACCGTCGCCGGTACGACCGTCGGCTCCGGGTCGCGGCGCCGGCGCATCATCAGGAAGAGCGACACCGCCACCACCAGCAGGACCACGAGGGCCACCGCCTGCTGGACGAGCAGCATCACGTCGGGGCCCGCCTCTTCGTCGATGACGTCCTCGACGACCGGGGGTGCGGCCACCCGCGAGATCGCGACACGGTCGCCGCGCTCCGGATCGAGTCCCGCGGCGGCGATCACGAGGTCCTCGATCTCACCGTCGCCGAGGGCGGCGGCGTCGTCGACGACGACGGCGACGTCGAGTTGGCGGACCCGTCCCGGTGCCTGCACCGTCCGGGTGGTGGTCCGGCCGACGCCGAACTCGGTGGTGGCGTCCTCGCGCTCGTACTCACCCTCGCCGGCGTTCGCCTCCGGCCCTCCGTCGATCCCGACGATCCCGCCAGGGAGCGGGGAGTTCCCGGCGTAGCGCTCCTGGGAGCTCTGCTCGCGCAGCGGGGTACCCGCGTCCTCGAACACCTCGGTGTGGGTCTCGAGCTCGTCGAAGTCGAGGTCGGCACGGACCACCGCGGAGGCGGGGGCATCGGTGGCGCGTTGCAGCAGCGCTCCGACGTCCCCGGAGACCGCCTCCTCGAACTCGCGGGTTCGCCGCTGCTGACGGTCGGTGACCGCTCCCGTCGTGCCGTCCCCGGGGGCGTGCAACGTCCGCCCCCCGGTGTCGGCCACGGTGACGTTGTCGGGTTCGAGTCCCTCGACGGCGGCGGCGACCAACAACGTGACCGACTCGACCTGGTCACGGTCGAGCTGGCCATCGGGACGCAGGAGCACGGAGGCGGTGGCCGGGTGCTCGTCGTCGCTGAACAGGCGGTCCTCGGGGAGCACCAGCCGCACCGTGGCGGAGTCGACGGTGTCCATCGCCGCCAGCGTCCGCGTCAGCTCCCCCTCGACGGCACGCTGCAGGTCGACACGCTGACGGAAGTCCGAGACCCCCAACGCCTGCTCGTCCAGCAGCTCGTAGCCGGGTACGGCCGGGGTGGCGGTGATCCCCGAGGCGGCCAGATCGGCCCGGGCCTGGTGGACCTCGTCGCGGGGGACCATCACGCGACCACCCTCGAGGCGGTAGTCGATCCCCGCCGCGTCGAGCTGCGTGGTCGCCTCGGCCAGCGACTGGTCGTCGAGCCCCGAGTACAGCAGCGCGTACGAGGGGGTGGTGATCCACATCCCGAACGGGATCGCCGCCATCACCAGCACGACGGCGGCGACGGCGATCCCGACCCGCTGAGCGGGCGGGAGGGCGCGCACCAGCGCGGCGAGTCGGTCCTTGAGCTCCACGTGCGGTCCCCCGTGAGCGTGGGTGGCGGTGCGGTGACGGCCTGGCGGCTACAGCTGCAACCGCATCACCTCGTGGTAGGCCTCCAGGGCCCGGTCACGGACCTGGACGAGCATGTCGGTGGCGATCGACGCCTCGGTGGTGGCGACCATCAGCTCGTGGACCTGGGTCGGGCCTCCGGTGGCGATGTCGGTGGCCAGGGCGTCGGCGTGGTGCTCGAGGTCGGAGACCTGCGTCAGACCCCGCTCCAGCGCGGCACCGAACCCGGGTGCCGGCGTCTGACCCGTCGTCCCGGCGGGATCGATGGCCTCCGGGCGGGCCCAGGCAGTGGCGGCGATCGGTTCGATGGGCATCAGCGGCCTCCCAGGCGGAGCGCGGACTCATACGCCTCGCGTGCCGCCCCCACGGTCTGCACGTTTGCCTGGTAGGTGCGCTGCGCGGCCATCAGGTCGACCATCATCCCGGCGAGATCGAACGCCGGCATCGCGATGTAGCCATCCTCATCCGCCAGCGGGTGTCCGGGGTCGTGCACCAGGCGCGGCTCACCTTCGTCGACGATCCGTGCGGCGGTGGTCACCCCCGATCCGCCGGTCGCGAACGGCCCGCCCTCCAGCGGCCGTGCGACCTGGCGCAGCGCCCGGAACGGTTCCTCGTCGGTCGCCGTGGCGGTGTTCACGTTCGCGAGGTTGTGGGAGATCGTGTCGATCCAGTGGTGGGAGAACCCCACACCGGTGCGGGCGATGTCCATCGCCGAGAACGTCGTCATCACTGCCCCTGTCGTCGCCGGCGCCCGGCCGGGGTGGTATCGGCATCTGCGGCCCGGATCACCGGTGGCCACCGATCGCCATCCGCGCCTGGCCGGCCTTGAAGTTGAACGCCGCCACCATGGCGTCGCGCAGCAGCCCGTCGCGCATCGCGCCGATCAGCTCGGTCTCCAGGTCCACGCTGTTGCCACGGGCATCGACGACGCTCGGCGTCGGTGTCGCCTCGAAGCCCACGGATGCCGCGTCGCCACGGGCCACCGCTTCGCGCAGCTGCGAGGCGAAGTCGACGTGGGAAGCCCGGAACCCCGGTGTCTCGGCGTTCGCGACGTTGTCGGCGCGCAGGTCGGCCTGTGCCGACAGCCCGTTCAGGGCGCCGATCACGGTGTCGGTCGTGATGTCCCACACGTCACGGACCTTTCGCGAACGCAGAACACAGGTCGGGAACGCCGAACGGAGGAGGCAGACGCCTCCTCCGTGAGTCGTAGAGCGGGTGTTGCGGGTTGTCGCCTCCCCCGTCGGCCGCTTCGCGGACGGCTCAAGCGGTGTGTTGGTTCCGGTGGTAGGCGGCGGCCGCCGACCGGCGTCGGTCGACGTCGACAACGTCGGTGCGCAACGCGTCGCGGGCACGTTCGGCCCGTTGCTCGAGTGCCCGCAGCGACGCCAGGACCTCCTCGATCTTCGGACGCAACGCCGTCGGCGGAGGGCCGAGCTCCGGTGGCCGCCAGGCACCGGCCGGGGGGACGGCGCCGTCGTCGATCGCGGCGTCGACGGCCTCGATCTCGCGGGTGATCTCGTCCAGGGTGGCGACCCAGGCGGCTTCGTCGGGGGTCATCCGGCGACCGGAACCTCGGGGGCACCGGCGACGCAGGCGACGGCCCAGGCCTCACGCAACCCACCGACGACCCGGGCCACACCCACCAGTGGTGCGGCGGTCTTGTGGACGTTCGCCTCGACGAGCTGTTCGGTGCACCAGGCGTACAACGACGCGAGGTTGGCCGCGACGTCACCGCCACGGTCGTGGTCGAGGGAGACGGTGAGCTCGTGGACGAGTTGCTGGGCACCGGTGAGCAGGGTGTGCACGTGCTGGGTGTCCGCCGCGCCGGTGGTGAGGGCGTGCTCCGCTGCCTCGACCCTGGCCAGCAGCGCGTCGAACACCATCAACACCAGCTGAGCCGGTCCGGCCGTCGACGTGGCGGCGTCGCGGTACTGGGCGTGGGGTGCGTACATCGTGCGCCTCCTGACGTCAGCCGTTGAGGGCGGCGAGGTTCTGCGTCAGCCAGGCACTCTGCTCCTGCGCCCGGTGCATCGCGCTCTCGAGGCCGACGAACTGCCGTCGCAACGTCTCCTCACGAGCGGCGAGCCGGTCGTCGAACGCCTCGATCCGGTCCTGGTACAGCCGGATCTGGCTGTCGAGGGTGGCCTGGGCCCGGGCGACGGTGCCGCCGACCCCTTCGGCGGTGGCGAGCGCCGCCGACACCGAGCCGGCCACGCCGTGCGAGAACGTCACCTCGAAGTTCGACGGCGGCTGCGCCGATGCCTCGACGAACACGTTGAGGCCGTCGGCGTCCCCGTCGACGGCGGTGAGACGGGTCCCGCTCCCGACGGCGGTGGCGCCGTCGATGGTTCCCTGCACGTCGCGACCGGCGACGAAGCCGTGGGTGGCCAGCCCCCACACCCCGGCCTCCGGGTCGTCGTCACCGTTCTCGTCGAGCCCCATGATCTCGAACTCGTACGCCGATCCGTACCGCTGCTCGGAGACCGCGATCCTCGCGTTCCCGTCCCCGTCGACGACCTCCTCGGCGATCAGGTCCTCCTCACCGGCGGCGCGCAGCTGCTGGTTGATCTTCGACACCGCGGTGCCGACGGTGGTCGCCTCGGAGCTGATCATCACCACCACGTCGGTCCCGTCGGGCCGCGAGACCCGGAACGACTTGGGATCACCCTCTGGTGGGGTGTAGCCGGCGGCCCCGACGACCTGGGCGATCTCGGCCGCCTGGTCGATCTCCACTTCGTAGGTACCCGCCACGGTCCGGGCCGCACCGCTGACGGCGCGGACCTCCTCGGCATCGCTCGAGCCGGCCCGCGAAAGGGTCGCGGTGGTGGCCTCCCAGTCCTCGGTGAACGCCGCGCGCAGCGCCGCCTCGTCGACCTCGACCCCGCCGTGGCGGTCGAGCTCGATCCCCAGGCTGCTGGCCAGGGCGGCGAGTCCTTCCAGCCCTTCCACCGGCCGCGAGACCGCCGAGCGCAGCGTGAAACCCAGCGCGCTGGCGGCCTGCTCACCCTGCAGCGGTCCGGCCTCGCGCGTCTCCGGGTCGTAGTCGGTGAGCTCGTCGAGCTTCGTCAGCGTCGCGTTGAGGCTCGACACCAGGTCGGTGACGGCCCCGACAGCCGCGTCGACGTCGCGGGTGGAGCCGACGGTGACGGGCCCGGCCGTCGCCTGGTGCAGCTGGATCGTGGCGCCGTCGAGGAGGTCGTCGATCGTGTTCGAGGAACGCGTCACGGTGATACCGGAGACGTCCAGGACCGCGTCCCCCGCCTGCTGGGTCACCGCGAACGGCTCCTGCCAACCGGCCGCGTCGACGTCGAAGGCGCTGCCCTCGCCGGTGTCGTCGGCGCTGAGGACGAGCTGGAACGCGTCGGAGCCCACGGCCAGCGCCCGGGCACTGACGCCGGTCTCGGCGTCGTTGACCGCGGCGACGAGGTCGTCGAGGGTGGCGTCGGGGGCGAGGTCCGCGGTGATGTCGTGGGTGACGCCGTTCACGGTGAGCTCCAGGGTGCGTTCACCGATCTCGCTGTCGCGGGAGGTGAAGGTGTCGGCGGAGCTGCGCTGCATCGCGGTGGCGAGCTCCTCGACGGAGAAGGTCAGCTCCTCCTCGGCCGGGGCACCGTCGGCGGTGACCGTGACGGCTGCTTCGTTGGACGAGGTGACGCTGACCAGCTCCTCGAAGCGGTCGGGCCGGGCGACCGCGTCGATCGCTGTGCGCAGCGAGGAGAGCTTGGTGTTGACCTCGCCCCAGGCGTCCCGGGTGACCGTGAGGTCGTCCTGCTGCTGGGCGAGGCGCTCGACGGGGCGGGCCTCGACCCGCAGCAGTTCCTGGATCATGGCGTCGGTGTCGAGGCCGGAGGCGATGCCTCCGATGGAGAACAGTCCCTGACTCATGGCCGTGTCCTCTCGGGCCGTGCGGATGCCAGGTGGGTCGGGCGCGTCTCGGGCGTTCGGGGTCGTGAGGGGATGGCTGGCGACACGGCCTCACCACGGAGCGTCGTCCGGCGTGCGGCGTGTCGGCGGAGGTGACGCCCCACCGTCCGGCGGGGCGTCACCCCACGGGGATCACAGCAGCGAGAGCACCGACTGCGGCACCATGTTCGCCTGGGCCAGCATCGAGGTACCGGCCTGCTGGAGGATCTGGTTCCGCGTGAACTCGACCATCTCCAGCGCCATGTCGGTGTCGCGGATCCGCGACTCGGCGGCGGAGAGGTTCTCCACGGCGACCGAGACGTTGCGGATCGTCGACTCCATGCGGTTCTGGAACGCACCGAGCTCGGCCCGGTTGGCGGAGACGTCGCCGATCGCCTCGTCGATCGCGACGATCGCGGCGTCGACGCCTTCCGCGGTGGTGACGTCGATGTCATCGATCCCCAGCCCCGACGCGGAGACGGCGTTGATCGAGACCTCGACGGTCTGCCCGGAGTTCGCCCCGACCTGGAACACCGCCCCGGAGCCCTGGCCGGCCCCGACCGAGACGTCGAAGTCGATGCCCGCCCCGCCGTCGGTCAGCGTGATGGTGCCGCCGTCGGCGAAGTCGTGGCTGACCTCGAGGTCATCGGCCCAGGTGACCTCGTCATCGTCGACGAGCTGTTGCACCGCGGTGTTCAGCGCGCCGGCGATGTCCTCCGAGGAGGCGTCCCGCGCGACCGAGATCGTGACGGCCTGTTCGGCATCCGCGTTGTTCGCGAACGTCAGCTCGACCTGACCCGAGTAGTCCTCGAGCTCGGCGGCGGTGAGCTCGGCGTCGACGTCGGCCCAGAAGGCCGCCACGTCGAGTTCGACGTCGTTGCCGGCCCCCTCACCGGTGATGCCGCCGGTGACCCCTTCGAGGACGGCCTGGACGGCCTCGTCGGCACCGCCGCCGAACGTCCCGTCGAGGATCGTCTGGGTACCGAACTGGGTCTGGCTGGCGATGCGGTCGAGTTCGTCGACGAGCTCGTCGAGCTCCTGCTGGTTCGCCTGGAGCGCGACGTCGTCGTTGGTGCCGAGGTTCCCCGACTGCACCGCCAGGTCGCGCATCCGCTGCAGGAGCGAGTGCACCTCGGTCTGGGCGCCCTCGGCGGTCTGTACCAGGCTGATCGCGTCCTGGGCGTTGCGGGTGGCGACGTTCAGCCCACCGATCTGGCTGCGCAGGTTCTCCGAGTTCACCAGGCCCGACGCGTCGTCGGCGGCGCGGTTGATCCGGAAGCCGCTGGAGAGCTTCTCGAGCGAGGAGCTCAGCCCGTCCTGCGTGGTCGACAGATTGCGGTAGGCGTTGAACGCCGCGATGTTCTGGTTGATCTGCATGGGTCTGGACCTCCGTGTCGTGGACCCTGCCGGACGGCTGTCCGACGTCCTGCCCGTCGGCGGGGCCGCCGGGTGCTCAAGCACCTGTGCGAGATTCCTCGCCGCAGCGGGACGGTGCGGCTCACATGACCCGGCGGATCGCGTCAGGGGTGCGCGTGATCTCCTGGTAGCGCACCACGTCACCGGTCCTCGGGGCGACGAGCATCTCACCGTCGCCGGCATAGATCCCGATGTGGTTCGGGCGGTCGCCGTCGCCGTCCCAGTACACGAGATCCCCCGGCCGTGCCGCAGCGAGGTCGGCGACCGGCTCCCCGGCACGCGACTGGTCGGCGCTGACCCGTGGCAGGCTCACCCCCAGATCGGCGAAGACCTGCTGGACGAACCCGGAGCAGTCGAACCCGACGGACGGGTCACTACCACCCCAGACGTAGGGCGTGCCGAGGTAGCGCTCACCGGCGGCGAGGACTCCGGGCGCGCCCGCCCCGGCGTGGTCGGCGGTGACGAGCTCGCCGGCCACCTGCGTCGGAGCCTCGCCGGCGTACGGCCCGGGTGGCGAGGCCTCTCCGGCCGAGGCGTAGGCGGTGAGCATGTCGTCGATGGTGACGCTGGCCAGCTGGCGTGGGTCGGCGGCACGCCGCAGGGCGGCGTCGAACCCGGTCGCCGGCTCGGCGATCGGCGGGGAGTTCACCGCGCCGGGGTCGGCGCCGGTGACCACGTCTACGGTGGGCACGGCTCTCCTTGCGTCTCGCTGACGGTCGGCCGCCAGGCCCGCGGGTCGAGGACACCGCCGGTGCACGTGCGCTCATCGCATGTTCGCGCGCGTTTTTGCCGGCGACGGTGTCTTCCCTTGACCGGACCCGTGAGCGACCGACAGGGAGGGCATGGACGATCACCGACACCTCGAGGAGCTGGCCCGCCGGCTGTGGGACGAGCGACGCGTCGTCGAGTACCTGCTGTTCAAGCTCACGGCCACCAAGCTCCTCCTCGCCGCCGACGAGCGCCGGTTCACCGCCCACGCCCTGCGGGAGGTCGAGCGCGCCGTCGACCTGCTCCGCGACGAGGAGGAGCGGCGGGACGCCGCCGTCCGGGACCTGGCCGAGCACTGGGGCCTCGACCCCTCCCAGCTCACCCTCACCGAGGTGGCCCGTCGCTCACCGGCGCCGTTCGACCACACCTTTCACGACCACCACGACGCCTTCCGGCACCTGGCCGAGGAGATCGAGCACCTCACCGCCGAGAACCGGTCGCTGGTTCGTACCCAGCTCGACCACGTCACTGCCTCCATCGACCTGCTCACCGGCGAGGCGGACCCCGGCCCGACCACCTACGACGCGTCCGGGTCGGTCGAGGGGGCACCGAGCCCGGTCGGCGCCCAACTGCGGAAGGCACTCTGATGTCATTCGTCGGCTTGTACTCCGGGCTCTCCGGGATCCGAGCCGCCCAGACCGGCGTCGACGTCGCGAGCCACAACGTCGCGAACGCCAACACCTCGGGCTACACCCGTCAACGGGTGGATCTCACGCCCCGGCCGACCTACGACGCCCCCGCCGGCCGGGTCGGCACGGGTGTCGAGGTCGAAGCGATCACCCGCCTGCGGGATCAGTTCCTCGACGCCCGGTACCGCGACGCGCTCGGCGAGGGTGAGCACGCCGCGGTGCGCGGCGACCTCCTCGGCCGCCTCGAACAACTCGCCAGCGAGCCCGAAGAGGGCGTGACCGCCCGGCTCGGGGCGTTGTGGGACGCCGTCGAGACCTGGGCCAACGACCCCGACGACAGCGTCAGCCGTCGCCAGGTCCTCAACGGGCTCGCCTCGCTCACCGACACGATCCGACGGACGGCCGGGGCGTGGGACTCGCTCGCCGCCGACGCCGACGAGCGCCGGGACGCAGTGGCCACCGAGGTGAGCGGCGCCCTGGAGGCGCTGGCCGATCTCGACGCCCGGATCGCGAACGCCGACCCCTCGCGCGTCGGCGCAGACCTGCACGACGAGCGTGACCGCCTCCTCGACGACCTCGCCGAGCTCACGGGGGCCGACGCCCGGATCGCCGACGATGGGCGCTCCCGGGTCCGGCTCGGCGGCGTCGATCTGGTCACCGCCGACGGCGTCGCAACCGTCGGCATCTCCGGCGACGACGTCGTCGTCACCGACACGGCCGGCGACACCCACACCGTCGAGGCGGGCGGCGCGATCGGCGGGCTGCACACCTTCCTGCACGACGACCTCCCACGGTTCCGCACGGCTCTGGATGACGTCGCCGAGTCTCTCACCGCCGAGGTGAACACCGTGAACACCCTGGAGGGGTACGCCGCCGAGGACCCGGACGCGACGTTGCTCACGTTCGATGGGGGCGACGCCGCCGGGAGCCTGGAGGTGACGACCGCCGACCCCGCGGCGCTGAACGCCTCGGTCGATGGGCCGGACGGTGAACCCCACGACGCCAGCAACGCCGAACGACTCGCCTCGCTGCGGTTCAGCTCGGTGATCGATCCGGACGCCCCGGCCCTCGATGAGCGGGTCGACGACGTCGTCGTCGACCTCGCGGCCGAGGTGCGGGCCGCCCGGATGCACGCCGACGCCGCCGGTGGCGTGGCCTCCGGGGCCGATCTCGCACGTGCCGCCGAGCACGGGGTGAGCATCGACGAGGAGATGGTCGACCTGGTCCGATACCAGCGGGCCATGGAGTCCGCGAGCCGGGTGATGACGACCGTGGACGAGATGCTCGACGTGCTGGTCAACCGCACCGGCGTCGTCGGCCGCTGACGAAGGTGGGATGATGCGCGTCACCAGCGAGACGATGGCGATGCGGTCGCTGGACCGGTTGCAGTCACGCATGCAGAGCTACGAGCACAGCCAGTCGAAGCTCGCCACCGGCCGCACGCTGCTGCAACCCTCCGACGACCCCTCGGGGGCGCGTCGCAGCCTCTCGCTGCGCAGCGACCTGCGTGCCCGGGAGCAGGAGTCGCGGAACGCCGCCGACGCCGTCGCCCGGTTGAACGTCGCCGATACCCAGCTGCAGGCCGCGATGACCCGGATGCAGCGGGTCCAGGAACTGGCGGGCCGGGGCGCCTCGCTCACCAGTGCCAGCGAGCGTCACGCACTCGCGGTGGAGGTCCGGGAGATCGCCGACGAGATCGCCGAGATCGCGAACACCCGCCACCAGCGCCAACCGCTGTTCGCCGGCTACACCGACGGGCCCGCCGTCGAGCGCGACCCGTCCGGCGCCTGGACCTCCAACGGGGACGGCGACGAGATCCGACGCCGGATCAGCGACGCCGAGACGGTGCGCGCGAACATCACCGCCGCCGAGTGGCTCGGGTTCGACGCCGACGGCGAGGACCTGCTCACCACCCTGGACCGGCTGGTGGGCGAGTTGTCCGCCGGCCCCGCCGGAGAGGTCAGCGCCCGGCTCGCCGATCTGCAGGCGGGGGCAGACCGCATCGGCGACGGTCTGGCGGTGATCGGTGCCGCGGCCAACCGTGTCGAGTCGGCCAGCTCACGCAACCAGCAGCTGCTGCAGACCCTTCGCACCGAGCTCTCCGACGTCGAGGACGTCGACGTCGCCGAGGGGGTGATGGAGCTGCAGGTCCAGCAGGTGGCGTTCGAGGCCACGCTCCAGGCGATCGGCCGGGCACTCCCCCCGTCGTTGGCCGCGTTCCTGCGCTGAGGGGCGCGCCTCACCCCCGGCCTGCCCGGGCCCCAGTAGGCTCTCCGAGGTGGAAGGATGCGTGTTGGACGACCCCCGCCCCGAGAACGAACCGGCGGTCCTCGTCTTCGAAGGAGGGATCCCCGGTTTCGGAGCGCACCGGCAGTTCCTCCTCGCCGATCTCACCGACGAGGGCACCTTCCAGGAGCTGGTCTGCGTCGACGAGCCCGGGCTGGCCCTCGTGGTCGCCTCGCCGTGGTGGTTCTTCCCCGAGTACCGTCCCGATCTGCCGGAGCAGGACCGCGCCGAGCTCGCGATCGGCTCGCCGGTGGACGCCGCGGTGTTCTGTGCCGTCGTCGTCGACGACGACCAGCTGATGATGAACCTCCGCGCACCGTTCGTCGTACACGCATCGACGCACCGGGCCCGGCAGGTCATCCTCGACGAGGACCAGCCGATGCGCGCCCCGGTGCTCACCGCGACCTGAGGGAGCCTCATGCTCGTGCTCACCCGCCGAACCGGCGAGTCGATCGTGATCGGCAACGAGGTCACCGTCACGGTTCTCGACGTCCGTGGCGACCAGGTCCGGATCGGGATCGACGCCCCCAAGGGGGTGCAGATCCACCGCGAGGAGGTGTTCCGCCAACTCCAGGCGGAGAACACCGCCGCCGCCGAGCAGGCCGGGCGGGCCCGCGAGCTCGTCGCCCGCATGCCCCGGAACGCCGCCCCCCGACGGCGGCCGGACCAGGGCTGAGGGAGTCGCAGGCGCTTCGTGCGCCGGCGCAACGCGCCACGACTCCTCCGTCGACGTCAGCGGTGGTCACTGGGCGCGCTGTGCCAATCACCCTGTGTGAAGGCCGTGTGAAGAACCGGACAGTGGCCGTTAGGGAATCGTGAAGAGTCCTCACCCCGGCCCATCGAACGTGCCGACGCCGACGGGGTACGCCGCGGAACCGCGGAACCCGAGGGGCCGAGGAGCACGACGTGAGCACGGGGTCCGGAAGCACCACGACGGCACGGCACACCGGTGACGACGACACGGCGACGGACCCGAACGTCCTCGCCGAACAGCACCTGCACCTGGTCCAGCACGTGGTCAACCAGCTGTGCACACGGTTCCCCCGCCACGTCGACCGCAGCGAGCTGGTCAGCGCCGGGACGGCCGGGCTGGTCGACGCCGCACACCGCTACGACCCGGCAACCGGCGTGCCGTTCACGCGGTACGCGGCGATCCGCGTCCGCGGGGCGGTGATCGACGCCACACGGACCCGCGACTGGGCCACACGCCGGACGCGGCGGGAACTGCGGTCCATCGCCGCGGCGACCGAGGCCCTGCAGGAACGCCTCGATCGCCACCCCGACGACGCCGAGATCGCCGCCGAGCTCGGTGTCGGCGCAGACCGAATCCGCGAGCACCGCGCGGCCCAGGTCAACGCCACCCTCCTCGCCCTCGATCAGTGTGTCACGGGTCCCGACGGCGCCGCATCGTCGCTGGTCGACCTCGTCGTCGAGGAGGACGAGGCCTGGATCCCCGAAGCCGCCGTCGAGCGCAACGAGCTCGTCGAGACCCTGCGCACCGCCGTCGCGCACCTCCCCGAGGAGCCACGGACCGTCCTCGTCGCCCACCACTTCGAGGGCCGGCTGCTCCGCGACGTCGCCGATGAGCTGGGGGTCACCGAGGCCCGCGCCTCACAGCTGCGCTACGAGGCCCTGCACGCCCTGCAGGCGTACTTCGGCACCCTGTTCCACGACGTGCCAGCGGTCCCGGTCGACGCCCCGGGGAAGCGTCGCCGCGCCGCCTACGTCGCCGGCCTCGCCGCCGACGCCAACCGCCGCCACCGTCGTCCGGGCGCCGATCACGCGGCCACGTCGCCGCGCAGGATCCCGGCCTAGTTCCCCGTCGTCGGCGACGCCGTCACCGAGCGGTCACCGGCCGGATCACGGACCTCGCCGAGGAGCTCGATGCTGCGCAGCGCCGCCGCGCGCTCCGGGGCCGACGACGCGACGATGAGCTCGTCGGCGTCCGCCTCGACGGCGAAGTCGTCGAGGGAGGCCGAGACCTCGGCCGGGGTGCCGACCGCGCTGCAGCGCAGCATCTCCCAGGCCTGCGCGCCCGCCGGTGAGTCGAGGATCTCCTCTGCCTCCTCGCTGGTGAGGCTGTGTCCCGCACGGCTGTACAGCAGGCGGACCCGCTTCCGCGCCGTACTGCGGAACAGCGTCCGGGCCTCGTCGCTCGTCGGAGCCGCGATGACGTTCACCCCCGCGATGACGTACGGCTCGACGAGCTGCGCCGAGGCGCGGAACTCGGCACGGTACGTCGACACCGCGTCGGTGAGCGCGGCCGGGGCGAAGTGCGAGGCGAAGGCGTAGGGAAGCCCGAGGACCGCCGCGAGCTTCGCCCCGAACAGCGACGAGCCGAGGATGTAGAGCGGGACGTTCGTCCCCTCACCGGGGATCGCCCGGACCCCCGGGATCCGGGATTCGCCGGCGAGGTAGCCCTGCAGCTCCAGGACGTCGTCGGGGAAGCGCTCGGCGGAGGTCGGGGACCGGCGCAACGCCCGCAGCGTGTTCTGGTCGGTCCCCGGCGCACGTCCCAGACCCAGATCGATCCGCCCCGGGTGCAGCGAGGCCAGGGTGCCGAACTGCTCGGCGATGGTCAGGGGGGCGTGGTTGGGCAGCATCACCCCGCCGGAGCCGAGCCGGATCTCCTCGGTGTGGGCGGCGATGTGGGCGATCAGCACGCTGGTCGCTGCGGAGGCGATCCGCGGCATGTTGTGGTGCTCGGCGTACCAGATGCGTCGGTATCCGAGGGCCTCGGCACGCTGAGCGAGCCGGACGCTGCCCAGCAACGCGTCGCGGTGCGACTCGCCCCGGATCACCGGGGCGAGGTCCAGGATCGACAGCGGCACCGCCATGAGGCCTCCCGGGACCGTGGGGGTGGGGTCCGAACGACCAGCCTACGACGTGTCGGGCGCCCCGCCCACCGCGACGCCCGGGCCGGAGTCCGTCCACGGCGTTAGGGTCACGATCACCGCCGGGGCGGTCGTGACGCACCCGATGGCACCGACACCGCACAGGGCACCGATCGCACCCGTCGCACCCGCGACCCGGCCCGCAGGAGCAGGAGGCGTCGATGGCGAGCGAGACCCCACCCACGCCGGCCTCCGTCGGCGACGACGCGGACCCCGGCACGCCCGCTGCTGGCGCACGCGGCCCCGGGCAGCGGGGTGGAGAAGTCGACCTCGACCTCCTGGAGGCCGTCCAACGCCGGGTGTTGTGGCTGGCCACCCGGATCGTCGACGCCGCCAACCGGGAGCGTGATACCCCCGACGGGGTGAAGGTCGGCGGACACCAGGCGTCCTCGGCGTCGCTGGTGACGGTGATGACGGCGCTGTGGTTCGCCCACCTGCGTCACGGCGACCGGGTGAGCGTCAAGCCGCACGCCAGCCCGACGTTCCACGCCGTCCAGTACCTCCTCGGTCACCTCGACCGGGACATGCTGACACGGCTGCGCGCCCGGGGCGGTCTGCAGGCCTATCCGTCGCGGACCAAGGACCCCGACGGGGTCGACTTCTCCACCGGGTCGGTCGGGCTGGGTGCGGTCGCCCCGTTGTTCGCCGCGGTGGCCCGGCGCTACGTCGACCACCACCACGGCCCACGGCCCCGCTCACGGTTCATCGCCCTCGTCGGCGATGCCGAGCTCGACGAAGGCAACGTATGGGAGGCGATCGCCGAACCGGCCACCCACGGCCTCGGTGACGTCACCTGGATCATCGACGTCAACCGGCAGTCGCTGGACCGCGTCGTTCCCGGGGTGCGCGTCGCCCAGTGGGAGCAGCAGTTCGCCGCGGCCGGGTGGCACGTCACCGAGGTCAAGTACGGTCGGCGGCTGCGTCAGGCCTTCGCGCAACCCGGCGGTGAGGCGCTCCGCGACTGGATCGACGCCCTGCCGAACGAGCACTACCAGGCACTGTTCGGCCAGGACGGACCGGGGGTGCGCGAGCTCTTCCTCGACGGCGCACCCGCCGCGGTGCGCGACGTGGTCGAGGCGATCGCCGACGACGAGCTCCCGGGCCTCCTCACCGACCTGGGCGGCCACGACCTCGCCGACGTCCTCGACGCGCTCCGCGAATGCGACGCGGTCACGGACCGCCCCAGCGTCGTGTTCGCCTACACCGTGAAGGGGTGGGGGCTGCCGATCGCTGGCGACCCGCGGAACCACGCGGCGCTGCTGAGCGCGTCCCAGATCGACGAGCTGCGTGCGACGGTCGGCCTCTCAGCGGACGACGAGTGGGAACGGTTCGACCCGGCGTCGCCGGCCGGCGTCCTGGCGGCCCGTCGTGGTCGTGCGCTGGCCCGCCCCGCCCCGGTCGACCACCTCGACGTCACGGTCCCCGTCGAGACCGGCGTCGCCCCGTCACGGCCGATCTCGACCCAGGACGCCTTCGGGCGCGTGCTGGTGAACCTCTCCCGGCAGGACGAGCTCCGCGGACACCTGGTGACGACATCACCGGACGTGGCGACGAACACCAACCTCGCCGGCTTCATCAACCGCACCGGGGTGTTCGCTCCGCAGCGCCGCCGCAGCTTCCGCGATGACCCACTCCTGCGTTGGGAGGAGGGCCCCGACGGCCAGCACCTGGAGCTGGGGATCAGCGAGATGAACCTCTTCGCCCTCCTGGGGCAACTCGGGCTGGCCTGGGATCTCTCGCAGCAACCCCTCATCCCGATCGGGACGTTGTACGACCCGTTCGTCGCCCGGGGGCTGGACGCCTTCATCCACGCCGTCTACAACGGGGGCCGGTTCATCGTCACCGGGACCCCGTCGGGGGTGACGCTGGCTGCCGAGGGCGGGGCGCATCAGTCGACGATCACCGCCTCGATCGGGCTCGAGCTCCCGAACGTGACCTTCATCGAACCGGCCTACCCGCAGGCGCTGGACTGGCTGCTGTGCGACGCCGTCGCACGGATCGCCGCCGGCGACACCCAGCCGGTCACCGCCGAACCCGGGCACGAACAGGCCTACTACCTCCGCCTGTCGACCCGCCCCATCGACCCGGCACCGTTCGAGGCGGCACGCCGCCGCCTCGGCGACGCGGTGCTGCGCCGCCAGGTCCTGGCCGGCGGCTACCGCCTCCACGACGCATCGGACCTCATCGGTGAGGGAGCCCCGGCGGTGCACCTCGCCGCCAGCGGCGCCGTCGTCCCCGAGGCGCTCACCGCCGCGGGGATGCTCGCCGACGAGGGCGTCGCCGCCCACGTCGTCGACGTCACCTCGGCCGACCGGCTCTACCGGGCGTGGCAGCGCACCCTGCGGCAGGGCGTGCGCACGGCCACCGCGCCCTCGATCCCCGGAGCGCTGCGCTCGTGCTTCCCCGGGCCGGCGCCGGTGGTGACGGTGCACGACGCCGCCTCGCACACCCTGGCGTGGCTCGGCTCGGCACTGGGCGTGCCGGCGGTCCCCCTCGGCGTCGACGCCTTCGGCGAGTCGGGGACCGTCGACGACCTCTACGAGGTGCACGACCTCACCCCCGCATCCATCGTCAACGCCGCCCTGGCGGCGCTGAGCCTGCGGTGAGTCGCCATCACCGATCGCCGGCGAGGTACCGGCTCACCGCAGCCGGGTCGATCCCCGGCCAGGTGGGTGATCGGGGTGGCCGACGCGCCAGCGCCCCGAACGCGGACCCGGATCCAAGGAGGTAGCCGATGGCGATCGGACGACTCGCCCCGGTGCTGGGCATCGCCGACGAGGCACTCACCGCCGGTGACCTCATCCGACACCAACGGCTGTGGACCGTCGACGCGGACACCCCGATCCCCGAGGCGGCACGTGAGATGAGGCGCCGGGGGTTCACCGTGGGGCCGGTGACGGCGGTGCCGATCACCCGGTTCGTCCGCCTGGCGGAGCTCACCGGTCACGACGGGACGGTCGGTGAGGTGGCCCACGACCTCGCCGAGGCCACGCGGCTGGCCGAGTCCGCCGCGCTCACCGACGTCCTCGAGGCGTTACGCCACACCCCGTTCGTGTTCGTCTCCCACCGTCACCACGTCACCGGGATCGTCACCCGCGCCGACCTGCAGCAGCCGGTCGTCGGGCTGTTGGTACTGGGCATGGTGCTCTCGTTCGAGGCCGCCGTCGACATCCTCGTCGAACGCACCGCCGGCGACAGCTGGATGGAGCTGCTCAGCGAGGAACGGGCCACCCGGGTCATCGAGATGCACACCGAGCGTCGCGCCGTCGACGCCGACCTCGATCCGTTGCGCTGCCTCAACCTCGACGACCGGCTCACCCTCGCGCGCAAGTTGGACCTGCACACCGTGCTCGGTTTCGACGCCAAGCAGGGGCTGCGGGCCTGGGCGGGTCGGGTGAGCAGGATCCGCGACCACCTCGCCCACGGTGACACCCTGCTCAGCGCCGTGCCGGACCCACTCGAGGCCCTCGACGCGGTCCTCGAGCTGCGCGCCGTCGCCGAACGGGCGTGGCTGGCCACCGATTGGGCCGGTGGGGCGCACGCCCAACCACCGACGCGGACGTCGTGAGCGGGCCAGGACCCGTCGCGGCACACCGGTGCGCGACGGGGCTGCCCGCACGTGAGACCGGAGTGTGAAGGGCGTCTGAAGAAACGCTGGCAGCCCGTGAAGGACCCGTTAAGAACGGTCATCCGCGTACTCGCACGGTGCCGATCCCTCTGGGGAGCTGAGAGCCCACGCGGCTCGAGGAACCCAGTGGGAGACATGCACGATGAGCACCGCAACACCGCGGGACACCCCCGACGCCGGCGCGCGTCCCATCGATCCCAACGCCCTGGTCGAGCAGTACCTGCACCTCGTCGACCACGTCGTCAACCAACTCTGCGCTCGCTTCCCTCGCCACGTCGACCGCAGCGAGCTGCACAGCGCGGGTGCGTCCGGCCTGGTCGACGCCGCGCACCGC
>SLDB01000264.1 GCA_007125475.1 Nitriliruptoraceae bacterium
CGGCGAGCGCGCAGGCGACGGTGAGCATCGCGTCGAGGAACCCCTCGGGGATCGGATCACCGTGACGGTCGAGCACCGCATCGGTGTCCATCAGGTGGCCGACGTTTCGCACCAGCATCAGCCCGCGGCCGTGGCAGACGACCGGCGAGCCGTCCGGCCCGAGGTACTCGCGGTCCGGCGCCATCCGACGCGTGAACACCTCCCCGTCCTTGGCGACCTCGGCGGTGAGCTCACCACGCATCAACCCCAGCCAGTTGCGGTAGGCGGTGACCTTGTCCCCGGCGTCGACACAGGCGACCGAGTCCTCGCAGTCCATGATGACGCTGACCGCCGCCTCCAGCACCAGGTCGGCGACACCGGCCCGATCCGTCGAGCCCACCGGGTGGCCGGCGTCGATGGCGATCTCCACGCCCAGCCCGTGGTTGCGCAGCAGGATCGCGGTGGGCTCGGCCGGATCGCCGGCGTACCCGGCGAACTGCCCGGGGGCCGCCAGGGTGGCGGTGAGCCCGTCAGCGAGCTCGACGACGAGCGCACCGTCGACCACGCGGTAGCCGACCGCGTCGGCATGCGAGGCGTCGACGAGCGGGAAGGTGTCGTCGAGGAAGGCGCGGCCCCAGGCGATGACCCGCTCACCGCGGGCCGGGTCGTAGGCACCGGAGGGCGGCGGGTCCCCCAACGCGTCGGTGCCGTAGAGCGCGTCGTAGAGCGAACCCCACCGGGCGTTGGCCGCGTTCACCGCGTACCGGGCGTTGGTCACCGGCACGACCAACTGGGGCCCGGCGATCTCGGCGATCTCGGCGTCGACGCCCTGCGTCGCGGCGGTGAAGTCCGGACCTTCGTCGACGAGGTAGCCGAGCTCGCGCAGGAACGCCTCGTAGGACGCGGGATCATGGGGTTGACCGGCCCGTTCGCGGTGCCAGTCGTCGATCGCCGCCTGCATCCGCGAGCGCACGTCCAATAACTCCCGGTTGCGGGGACCGAAGCGCTCGACCAACCCCGCGAAGCCGGACCAGAAGGTGTCGGCATCGACGCCGGTGCCTGGCAGCACCTCGTCGTCGACGAAGGCCTGCAGCGAAGCGGCCACCTGCAGCGTGTGCGTGTCAACTCTCGGCGTTTCGATGATCGACTCCGTCAGCCGGTGATCCTCGTCGCCGCCTCCAGGACCTCGCGAAGCCGGCCGCACCCGGATCGTCGATGGACGACGCTCAACGCTAGGCACCGCTGTCCGACCCCGTCAACGCACCGCCCGTGGCCGTGCGGTCGACGGGGAGGCCGGACCCCACCGCAGCGATCACGGCCGGCGGAGCAGGCTCGTTCGGGCTGACGGACCTCCCCGTCGGCCGAATCCCTCACGGCGTTCCTCGCGCAAACCCACCAGGCAACGTGCTATCACCCGGTGGCACGCCACACACCACGACCACCGGCCCGCCCCACCGGGTGTGCGGCCGACGCCGACCACTCGAGGAGTCCGCGTGGCAACGTCACCGGCGCCGATCTGGGAACCGACGCTGCACCCCGAAGCCGCGGAGTGGCTCGCGGTGGCCGACGACGCCGCCGAGCGCCACTTCGCCCCGCTGGCCGCCGAGATCGACGAGGAGCAGCGCTACCCGGAGGAGCACCTGCCGGTGCTGCGCGACACCCGGTTGTGCGCGATGTTCGTCCCGGCCGAGTACGGCGGGACGCAACTGCGCCTGGAGGCGATCGCGGCGGTCACCGAGCGGGTGGCGGTGGCGTGCGCCTCGACGTCGGCGATCCTCGCGGCGCTCTCGCTGGGTGCCCACCCGCTGCTGCTGGCCGGGACCGACGAGCAGAAGGAGCGCTACCTCACCCCGCTGGCCGGCGAGGGCCGGGCAGTGTGCTTCGCCCTCAGCGAGCCCGACGCCGGGTCCGACGCCTCGGCGGTGACCACCAGCGCGCAGCGCGAAGGTGACGGCTGGCGGATCCGCGGGGAGAAGTGCTGGCTGGGCAACGGCGGGCACTCGGCGACGTTCATCGTGTTCGCCCGCACCGGTGAGGATGCCCGCGGCGGGATCACCGCGTTCGTCGTCGAGCGCGACGGCGCCGGGGTCGTCGTCGACCGCTACGAGGACAAGATGGGGATCCGGGGGACGACGACCACGAACCTGCGGCTCGACACCTGGGTCGCCGACGACGCGCGCATCGGCGCCGAAGGTGGCGGCCTCGGCCTCGCCCTCGAGACGCTCACCGTCGGGCGGGTGCTGATCGCCGCGCAGGCCAACGGCATCGCCCGGGCCGCGTTCGACGCCGCGGCGGCGTTCGCGGTCGAACGCGAGACGTTCGGGCGCTCGATCATCGACCACCAGGGCGTGGGGTTTCCGCTCGCCGACAGCGCCACCGAGCTGTCGGCCTCCCGGCTGCTGATGTACGAAGCCGCCCGCACCTTCGACGGCGGCGGGGACGTGCGGGTGCTGGCGCCGATGGCGAAGCTGTACGCCAGCGAGGTCTCGCACCGCGTCGTCGACCGCGCGATGCAGGCCTTCGGCGGTCGCGGCTACGTCAAGCCGTGGCCGATCGAGCGCTACTACCGCGACCAGCGGATCACCGAGATCTACGAGGGCACCTCGGAGATCCAACGGCTGGTCCTCTCGCGGGCGATCAGGCACCACGCCCGGCAGGGGTCGGCCTCATGAGTGATCGCGGGGGTCCGCCCGATGTCCGTGCCGGCGACCCCGGGGTTCCCGGACCCGGCGGTGCCGGCGGTGCCGGCGACGTCGGTGACGTCGGTGACATCGGTGACGCACGGTGGGACGTCGTCCACGAGTGGTACCACGCGCTGTTCACCGGGCTCGTGCTGTTCCTGGTGAGCCGGAAGGGCACCGAGGTCGCCGCGCGCACCGTCTACGAGGTGTTCAAGCGGCAGCGCGAGGCACGGTTCATCGACGGGCTGGCCCGCCTCGGCCTCGACGGGCTGCCTGCAGCGGTGGCGGCGGCGCAGTACCACTACCTGTCGAACAACATCGGCGGCGTCTCCGTGCAGTACATGCCGGAGTCCGACCGCAAGGCGTGGATCCGTTACCTGCCGCCGCGCTGGATCTGGTCCTCAGTGGCGCTGTGCGGCATCCCCACCGAGGTGTCACGGGCGATGCTGTGGGGCTGGCACGCCCAGAACGGTGTCTCGCTGGGCAACCCGCGCCTCGGGTTCGTGTGCACGAAGCAGACCACCGACGGCCAGAGCAGCCTGGAGGGCTACTACGAGGAGTACGACGAGCCGCTGGCGGCCGACGAACGGCTGCGGTTCGCCCGCCACGAGGACGGGCCCGCGTTCGACCCGGCGAAGGCACCCCACCTCCCCGATGCACAGTGGCCGCCCGAACGGATCGCGAAGGCCCGGCGCAACTACGCGATGGAGTACGTGCGCACCCTGCTGCCGGCCGCCGTCGACGTCCTGGGCCCCGGCGAGGCCGCCGGGCTGCTCACCGTCGCCGCCCGTATGGTGGGGATGCAGCACTACCACGCCGCCTACCGGGGGCTGCTGGGCACCGAGCCCGACGGCTCACCCGACGCCTTCGCCCGTTTCGTCGTCGCGCTCGGCACCGCCTCGGGCGACGAGGTGACGCTCCACGAGGGCGGCCCCGACGGGGAGGTCGAGATCCGCCAGCTTCGGTGGCGGCTCTACCCGGCAGGTGACGTCCACGACGCCGTGTTCCGGATCTGGCAGGGCACCCTCGAAGGCGCGTTGGCGGCGCACGACCCGACCCTCGCACTGCACCTCACCGACCGGTCCCGGACGGCGCCGCCGGCGTTCACGTGGCGGCTGCAGCCCGGCGGGCACACCCGGTTGTGAGATCCGGTCGAACAGGTGGAGCGCGGCGGCGTCTACCCCGCTGCTCCCTCGGCGGGCGGGGCCAGGTCGACGATCGTGGGCTCGTCGGCCTCCTCGAGGAGGCGCAGGGCGGCCTCCACCACCTGTCGCTGACGCCGGCGGTCGCCGACCGGACCGATGGTGCGTCCCATCAGGTGCGGGGTGACCAGCACGCGTGGCAGCCTCAGTCGTACCGCGACGTGACGCAACGCACGGACGAACACGCTCACCGTGGGGATCCCTCTGGCCTCCAACTCCCTCGCGACGAGCCCGACCGACCCGTGGCAGACCGGTCAGGTGGCGACCAGCAGCGCGGCGTCCACCTCGCGGGCCGCCATGTGCTCGGCCCATCGGGGGGCGACCTCCTTGCGCAGTCGAGACTGCGACGTCGCGCCCGCGAAGCCGTAGTGCTCATCGGCGAGCCCCAGCCGTCCCTCGGACGCCAGGTCGCGCAGGTGCTGCAGCGGGAACACCGTCTCGGGATCCCGCTGGGCGGTGGTGGCGTCGTAGCCCGGATGCCGCACCGCCACCCGGTCGGCAGCGATGTCCCACGGCAACACCGACAGTGTCGGAACACTCCGGAGGAAGTCGCCGATCAGCGAGAGGGAGTCCTGCTGGCTCGGCCCGTCCGGGCCCATCGGGTCGTCGTCGACGTCGAACACGCCACCGGCCGAGATCAGCGCGAGGCGGGCCTCGGCCAGTGGTGTGCCCAGTGGGGTGAACACGGCGTCGTCGACCGTCGGCTCGGGCGGCTCCGACGGTTCGTAGGCCCGGACCTGGGCCTGGTAGGCGGCCTCACGCAGCGGACCGAGGTCACCGGTGTCGAACGCCTCGCCGAGGTGTCGCAGCAGCGTCGCGATGGTCTCGGCGGCCGCCTGGTCCGACATCTTCGCGAGGTACTTGAACTGCATGTCCGAGAACTCGCCGTAGTAGAAGGCGTTCCGGAACTCCTCGAAGCTCATCGCCGCGGACCCGGCCTCGTGCCCTTCGGGAGCCTCGTCCGCCGCGGACCCGGCCTCGTGGCCTTCGGGAGCCTCGTCCGCCACCGTCACGCCTCCTGATCAGTCCCCGTCCGGCCCGTCGACGTCCGGTTCGTCGGCGTTCGGTGCGTCGACGTTCGGTGCGTCGACGTGCAGGCGCCCCGACGCCCACGGGGGAAGCACGAACATCGGGGCCCCACCGTCCCCCGACGTCGGGAGGACGTCGGGAGGACAGCCATACCGGACAACCCGAACGGTGCCGTCCGCATTCCGGCTGCGGCCTGCTCGCGTCGGCGTTCGAATCCGTCCCGGTCACGCACGACAGCCGGATGACCGGCCGGTTCGACCATCGACGGGAATGCCCCCCGCCACTCTCCGGGTTGCCCCAACCGACCGCGATCGGGGCAGTCCGTGATCGGGGACGTCGACGAGGATCGGGATCACCCATGAGCGACGCCAGGGGACGGATCCACGTCGAGCGGGGCGCCAAGCGGGTCCGCGCCTACCTCGGTGGGCACCTCGTGGCCGACAGCACCCGGCCGTTGCTGGTCTGGGAGTCGCCCCGGTACCCGACCTACTACCTCCCGGAGGCCGACGTCCACGCCCGGCTCGAGCCCACCGGCGCGACCGTGCGCTCGCCCTCGCGGGGGACCGCCGACGTCTTCGACGTCCAGATCGGCGGGGAGGTGGCATCCGGCGCGGGCTGCCTCTACCCCGAGCCGGCCATCGACGAACTGCGTGGCCACGTCCGGCTCGACTGGGCGGCGATGCAGGCGTGGTTCGAGGAGGACGAGGAGGTCTTCGTCCATCCGCGCGACCCCTACGTCCGCATCGACGCGCTGCGCTCGACGCGGCACGTGACGGTTGAGATCGACGGCGAGGTGGTGGCCGACACCCACGCGCCGGTGGTGCTCTACGAGACGGGTCTGCCGCCGCGTCACTACCTGCCTGCCACCGATGTCCGGCTCGACCTGCTCGTGGGCTCCCAGCGTGTCACGCACTGTCCGTACAAGGGTTCGACGATCTACTACCACGTCCGGCTCGACAAACGCGAGGAAGCCGACCTCGCCTGGAGCTACCCGACGCCACTGCCCGAGTCGCGTCCCATCGCTGGACTCATCTGCTTCCCGGCCGAGCGGGCCGACGTCTTCGTCGACGGTGTACGCATCAGCTGATCGAGATGACTCCTCCACCGCCGGCGCAGTCACGCCGGTGACCGGAACCGGCGGCGACCTGCGCGTGCCCGCGGCCGAACCCCGGCCGCTGACGACGACGGGGGTGACACCCGGACAGGGGTGACACCCGGACAGGGCTGACACCCGGACGGGGTTGACACCCGGACAGGGCTGACACCCGGACGCGGTTGACGCCCGGGCCGCGCCGCGAAAGCCGGAGACGGGGTCTACACGCCCTGGCGCCGCAGCTCGATCGCCGGACAGCGATCCATGACCACGTCCAGGCCCGCCCGCCGGGCACGATCGGCCGCCCGGTCGTCGATCACGCCCAGCTGCAGCCACACGGCGCGGGCTCCACGGGCGATCGCCTCATCGACGTGCGCCCCGGCGTACTCGGAACGCCGGAAGACGTCGACCACATCCACGTCGATCTCCGGGGGGATCTCGGCGATCGAGGGGTAGGTAGGAAGCCCGAGGATCTCGTCGACCCCCGGCCGGACCGGGATCACCCGGTAGCCGTGCTGCAAGAGGACGCGCATCACCCCGTGGCTCGGTCGATGCGGCCTCGGCGACGCTCCGACCACCGCGAACGTGTGGCTGCGAGCGAGGATCCGCTGCTCCAGGCTCGCGCTCACGACCTCATCGGTGCCCATCGTGGTACTCCTCGTCACGTAGGGAAACCGGTGCCGCCGCCGCGATGTTCCCGGGGCCGAAGCCGACCTGCCCGAAGCCGACCTGTCCGCCCAGAGAACAGGCGACGGGCGGCCGTCCCTCTCGGAGCGGCCGCCCGTCGCGCGGTGGTCCGACTCAGCCGTGCAGGTCGAAGCGGTC
>SLDB01000299.1 GCA_007125475.1 Nitriliruptoraceae bacterium
GCTCATGGATCGCAACGTCTTCGTCATCGGGATGGACGACCTCAACCTCGCCACGATGCAGGGGCTTCGCGAGGCCCACCGCTATACGTTCCATGAGCTGCTGAAGCCCGAGCAGGTGGTCAGGGCCGACGCCTACGACTACGAGGAGCTGCTGGCCGAAGCTGACGAGCAGCTGTCGGCCTGCGGGCACAGCGTGGACGCGATCGCGACCTGGTGGGACTTCCCCTCGACCGGGCTGCTGCCGGTGCTCTCCGAGCTGTGGGATCTACCCGGCCCGGACCTGCGCAGCATCGTCGCGCTGGAGCACAAGTACTGGGCGCGACTCGAGCATCGGGCGGCCGCGGGCGACCACGTCCCCCCGTTCACCGTGTTCGACCCGTTCGACGACGACGCGCTGGCCACCATCGAGCGTCAGGGCGTGACCTTCCCGTTCTGGGCCAAGCCCGTGAAGTCCGTTGGCTCCTACCTCGGCTTCCGCATCGAGTCCCCCGAGGACTTCCAGACCGCGATGGTCGAGATGCGGGCCGGCATCGCCCAGTTCGGCGCGCCGTTCCAACAGGTGATGGACCGCGTCGACACCCCACCGATGGTGCGCAACGCCGGCGCGTTGGCCTGCCTCGCCGAGGGCATCATCGGTGGCCGGCAGTGCACCGTCGAGGGCTACGTCTCCGACGGCAGGATCGTGCCCTACGGGCTGGTGGACTCGATCACCGAGCCTGGCACCTCGACGTTCCGCGGCTACCAGTACCCCTCGCAGCTGCCGACGCCGATTCAGCGGCGCATGTACGACATCGCCACCGACGTCGTGCGCCACGTCGGCCTCGACGAGTCCTGCTTCAACATCGAGTTCTTCTACGACGAGGACGACGGCCGGATCTGGCTGCTCGAGGTGAACACCCGCACCTCGCAGTCCCACTGCGACCTGTTCGCCAAGGTCGACGGCGCCTCCACCCAGCGCGCCATGCTCGACGTCGCCCAGGGCCGCACGCCCCGCATGCCCCACCGCCGGGGCGACCACGGCGTGGCCGGCAAGCTCTACCTGCGGACGACCCGTGACGGGGTGGTGCGTGCGCTCCCCGACGACGAGCAGCTCCGCCAGGTCAGGCAGCGGTTCCCCGGCACCCGCATCGCCGTCCACGTCTCCGTCGGTGACCGCCTCGCCGACCTCAACGTCCAGGAGCCCTACAGCTACGAGCTCGGGCACGTCTTCGTCGGCGCCGACAACCACGCCCAGCTCGACGATCGCTTCCACGAGATCACCGCGATGCTGCCCTTCGACATCGAACGATGACCCTCCTGCCGCTGAACGGGCACGTCCCCGACGCTCGTCGCCGGTGCTGATCGACCAGGATCCGCGCGCCGGGGCCGGGCTGGCGTTCGCCCGGCCCCCGGCAGGCCCATCGGCTCTATCCCCGACGGAGTGGCCACCCCACGATCGCCGGACGAACTCGGACGTGAGGCGAAGCACGGACACCGCGGGCGCTTCTGTGGCGTCGTGATCGCGCGCAAGGCCGCAAACGGTCCCACACCGACGCCGCGAGGCCGACATGGGGTTCCTGCTGGAGTTGATGGGACGCCTCGTCGCGCGCCACCCCGGCACGCTGTTCGCGCTCCTGGTGGTCGTCACGCTGGTGGCCGGAGGGCTGGCCACCCAGCTGCGCATCGACACCGACATCACCGAGTTCGCCGGGGACACCCCGATCGCGCAGTCCTATGAGGAGGTCACGGGGCGCTTCGACGGGTACGGGACCTCGATCCAGGTCGTCGTGGACGCCGGTCGGGGCGGTGACGTCCTCTCCCCCGCGGGGCTCGCGGTCGCCCGTCGGATCGAGGAGCTCGCCACCGCCACCACGGGCATCGCCGAGGCCCTCGCGACCGAGGGCGCCGCGGGCTCCAGGGTGATCTCCTACGCGACGCCGGCCGAGGCGGCCCTGACCGGGCTGGGCGACGACCTCGACGCCGTCCCCGCCGGTCTGGCGGACGGGGTGATCGAGGAGGCCTTCGCCCGGGCCGGCGAACGGATCGCGCCGCTGCTGTCGACCGACGCGGACCTGACGGCCGGCACCGCCCGGGCCGGTCTCGTGGTGGTCCGCCTGGATCCGGGGCTGTCCGACGACGCCCGGCTGGAGGCGAGCCTCGCGTTACGCGACGTCCTGCGGGACGAGGACCTGGGGTGGTTCGAGGTCCGCGCGTTCAGCTTCCCGCTGATCGCCCAGGACATCGACGACGGTCTCCTGGAGGACCTGCCTGTCCTGCTGATCGCGAGCTTCCTGCTGATCGTGGTGATCCTGTGGCTGCTGTTCCGGCGGGTCTCGGATCTCGCACTCGGGGTGCTGGCGATCGCGGTGGCGATCGTGTGGATGGCCGGCGGCGCCGTGCTGCTGGGGCCGGACTTCCTCGGGGTGACCGGGGGGTTCAGCCAGATCGCGGTGGCGGTGCCGGTGCTGCTGGTCGGCCTCGGCATCGACTACACGGTGCACCTGCTCGCCCGCTACCGCGAGTGCCTGGCGGCCGGGAGCCGGCCTCCACGTGCCGCCCGCACCACGATGACCACGGTGGGTCTGGCGCTGATCCTGGCCACCGCGACCACCGTCGTGGGGTTCCTGTCCAACCTGGCCACGCCGCTGCCACCGATCGCCGACTTCGGGGTCTTCGCGGCCGTGGGGATCCTCGCGGCGTTCCTGGTCACGGGGCTGCTCGTGCCCGGAGCACGGGTGCTGCTCGACCGGCGCCGGCCAGCCGGTGCCGCCGACGCTGGGTCCGGTGACGGCATCGGGCGGCTCGGCGCGGCGTTGAGCCGGTTCGCCGGCGTCGCCTCACGGGCCCCGGTCGTCGTGCTGGCCGTCGCCGGGGTGCTCGCGGTCGGCGCGATGGTGGCCGCAGGCGGTCTCGACACCGAGTTCTCCCAGGAGGACTTCATCCCCGCCGGGTCCGACGCCGAGCAGCTGATCGAGATCGTCGAGCAGCGTTTCGGGGGTGACGTCTCCGAGCGCACCCTCGTGCTCGTCGAAGGGGATCTCACCGATCCGGCGGTGGCCGGTGCGATCCTCGACGTCCGTCAGCGCCTCGCCGGTGTCGAGCACGTGGTCAGCGCCGGTGGCCTGGCCGAAGTCACGTCGGCCCCGACCCTGGTCGAGGAGCTCGACACCGAGGCGTCCGGTGCCGCCGAGCGGCTCGCGGCTCAGCTCGACACCTTCGTCGACCCCGAAGCGACCGTGGACGAGCTCCCCCTGCGTGAGGTGCGCCACCCCGACGAGCTCCCGGCCGATGCGCGACAGCAAGCCGGCGAGGCGGCCGCTGCCGACGTCCCCGGAGACCTGACACGCCTCGAACGTCGGCTCCCGACCGGCCTCGCCGCCGGTGAGGCGTTGCTGCGGGCACTGCCGGGGGCCGACCTCGACGCCGCGGTGCGCACCGGGCTGGTGGAGGAGCTCCGGGCGGGCACGCCCGTGGGGGTGGACGACGAGGTGCTGGCCGCCGCGGCCGAGCTCACCCCGGAGGAGATCGACGGGGCGGTCCTCGAGGCGCTGGGGTTTCCCACGGCCGAACTCGACACCGACCTCCTGGCACAGGTCGACGTCGGTCGCGAGCTTCGCGCGGCGGGCTGGGACGGCGAAGGGTTCGCCCCCGACGCCGACCTCGAGGCGATCTACGACGTCGTCGAAGCCGCCGCCCCGGCCGCGCTGGCGGGCGTACTCAGCGGCGACCGCACCAGCGGGTTGCTGAGCGTGGCGACCCTGGGCGGACAGCAGCACGCCGTCGAGTTGGTCGCGGCCCTCGAGGCCGCCCTCGCCCCACTGGAGGCGACCGGGGTCCAGCTGCTGGTCGTCAGCGAGCCGTTGCTGCTCGCCGACACGCTGCGCGTACTGGCCGACGCACAGACGGTCGCGATCGCCTTCAGCCTGGTCGCGGCGGCCGCATTGATGGTGGGCTACTACGGCCTGGCCCGCCGGCGTCCGACGCTGGGGGTGATCGCGATGACGCCGGCCGTCCTCGCCGTGGTCCTCACGCTCGGGACGATGCGGGTGCTCGGCCTGTCCTACAACGCGCTGACGGCCACCGTCGCCGCGATCGCGATCGGTATCGGCGTGCCGTACGGCATCCACCTCACCAACCGCTTCTCCGAGGAGCGGCTGCGCGCCAGCGGCCCGGCGGCGGCCCTGCACGAGACCGTGTCCCACACGGGCTCGGCGCTGGCCGGTTCGGCGATCACCACCGCGTCCGCCTTCGGCGTGCTCACGCTGTCGAACCTCGTGCCGCTCCGCCAGTTCGGGCTGATCACCGCGATCGTGATCGCCTACGCCCTGCTGGCCGCGCTGTTCGTCGAGTCCAGCCTGCTGGTGCTCTTCGACCGCCGCCAACGTCGACGGGAGGGTGCGGCAGCCCCGGCGCCGACGGTCGGTGAGCCCGAGCCGAGCCGGGTGGGTGTGCGATGACCCGGCCGCCGCGTCACGCCCTGGTCGCCGCCGGCGCGGTGACCGGGACGTTGGCGCTCGTGGTGGTGCTCACCGGCGGTCTGGTGGGCATCGAACGGCTGTGGCCGGTCCTGCTCGGAGCGGCGGTCGGCCTCGCGCCCGGGGTGGCTCCGGGACGCCTCGCGGCACTGGCGCTGGGTGCGGTCGCCGGGTGGGGCGGGGTGTGGCTGCACCTGACGGCCCTGCCCGACACCGCCCTGGGGCGGGCGGCCGCCGGCGCGGCGGTGCTGGCGGTGATGATCACCGTGTCCGTGGCCAGCCGCGACCGACTGCCGCTGTGGGCGGCCCTGGTGGGCGCGGCCGCCTTCCTCGCCGTCACGGAAGCCACCTCCGGTGTGGGACCGACGGGGTTCCCCGGTGATCGCCTCGACACCCTCGGCGGGCTGCTGATCGGACTCGGCACCGGCGCGTTGGCGGCGGTGGGGGCTCGGGCGGTGGTCGAGCGCCGGCACGGAGCCGAGGCGGCGGGCGGGGAACCGGCCCACGACGAGCACGGACCGGGAGGTGGACGATGAGTGCACGCATCCCTGCGGCGCTGCTGGCGCTGCTCATCGGCGCGGCGACGGCGTTCGTGCCGACCGCGTCCGTTCCGTCCGATGAGGGGCGGCTGGAATCCCTGGCGGTGGCCAAGACCGTCGTCGCCCGGGCCGACGCCACCGGTGAGGTCCGCGAAGCCCGGCTGCTGACACGGCTGGTCGCCGAAGGCGAGGGTCACGTCACGGTCGTCGACCCCACGGCCACGACCGGCCTGCGGGACCTCGACCGGTTCGGTCGCCCACCGGTGCGGGCGTCGGCGGCCGTGTGGGACCTCGACCTCGACGTGGACGAGGTGGTCCACCGGCGCGCGGTGTCCCGCGTCGACGTCGAGGACCTGCCGGTGGCGGTGTCGGTCCGGGCCACGCTCGACGGACAGCCGACCCCCGTCCAGGAGCTGGAAGGCGCCACCGGGGAGGTGACGCTGCGCCTGCTGCTGCGCAACCTCACCGCCGAGCCCCGCCCCATCGAGTACCGCACCGCGGACGAGGACGTCGTCGAGGAGGTGGACGTCGCGGTGCCGCTGGTGGCACAGGTCCACACCGACCTCGGTCCTGGGTGGCTCGACGTCGAAGCCGAGCCCGGCACCGTCTCGGCGGCCGCGGACCGCAGCCGCGTGCGGTGGACGACGGCGCTGTTCGAACCGCTGGGCGCCCTCGAGCAGGAACTCGAGATCAGCGGGGTGCTCGACGGGGGCAGCCTCCCCGAGATCACCGTCGAGGCGGTCCCGGTCACCGGCACCGCCGAACTCGACGTGGTGCGTGAGCTCCTCGTCGATGCGCAGGCCGACGCCGCCGTGACCGGCTTCGGGCTGGAAGAGGGGGGCGAGGGCCTGGCCGCCATCGGCGACGGCATGGCTGCCCTCCTCGACGGATTGGCGGCGTTGGTCGACGGCGCCGACGAGTTGGACACCGGCGCTCACGAGGCCGCCGAGGGGGCGGGTGAGCTGGCCGGAGGTGCGGAGTCCAGCGCGCACGGCGCCGGTGAGCTGGCCGACGCGACCGCCCGCACCGCCGCCGGCAGTGAGGCGCTGGCCCGTGCCCTCGACGGGCTCGCCGAGGGTGTGGGCGGCATCGCACGTGGCAGCACCGAGTTGGCCGACGGTCTGGGTCAGCTCGCCGCGGGCGGCGACGCACTGGCCGACGGCGCCCGCGAACTGGCCGACGGCGCCGGGCTGCTGTCCCGCGAGGTCGAGACCGCGGTGGACGAGCTCAGGGCGGTGGCCGACGCGATCCCCGACCTCGACCTCGAGCCGCTGCTGGTCGGCCTGTCGTTGGCGCTGGAGGTGCTCGAAGGTGTCGGGCACCTCCTCGCGGACCCCGGGGAGGTCGCCTCGCTGCTGGAGCACGTGGAGCAGCGCGCCCACGAGGCGGTTGCGCTCCTCGAGCAGGTGCGCGAGGACGTCGAGGACCCGACCGTGCTCGACAAGGCCATCCACGTCATCGAGACGATCGGCGCCGCGGCCGCCGAGGGCCGCGGCGAGGTGGAGCAGCTCACCAGGCGACTCCTCGAGGGCCTGGACGAGGTGACGGACACCCTCGCAGCGGCGCTGGAGGCGCTCGCAGCCCTCGAACACCTCGATCCGGGTACCGCGATCGACGGCATCGAACAGCTCGCGGAGGTCGTCGCGGAGCTCGCCGCCGGGGTGGACCAACTGGCCGCGGGTGCCGACCAACTGGGGCAGGGACTGGCGGGGAGCGCCGCGGGGGCACGGCGGCTGGCAGCGGGCGCCGAACCGGCCGCCGCCGGAGCCCACGACGCCGCCGACGGGGCC
>SLDB01000349.1 GCA_007125475.1 Nitriliruptoraceae bacterium
ACGAGGTCGAGCTGACTTCGGTGCCACGTCACCACCCGGCCCTCACCCCGCGGATCGTGGTCGCGCAGGCCGTCCCCAAGGGGCGGCGATTCGACGAGGTCCTGCGGCAGGTCACCGAACTCGGGGTCGACCGCGTCGTCCCGCTGCACACCGACCGTGGTGTCGTGAGGTTCGAGGTGCGACGCCGGGAGCGGGCAGCCGAGAGGTGGGCGGCGGTGATCCGTGCCGCGTGCGAGCAGGCCCGCCGGCCGTGGCGGCCGTCGCTCGCGCCGGTGACGCCGGCGGTCGATTTCGTCACCGCCGACCACCTCGTCGCCCACCCGGGCGGCGACGGGCTCGCCGCCGCGGTCGGTGACGCCCCGGGGGTGGGTGAGCTCACGGCCGTGATCGGCCCTGAGGGCGGGTTCAGCGACGCCGAGGTGTCGGCGTTCGCCTCGGCGGGTGCGCGGCTGGTGGGGCTCGGTCCGTACGTGCTGCGCAGCGAGCACGCCGCCGCGGCGGCCGTCACGGCGTTGTCGGTGCTCTCGGGTCGGTGGGGGTGAACCCACCCGTGGGTGTCGGAGACGTCCGCGGACAGGGACAGGGGTGGGATCGACCGGGCCGGGGCCGGGAGCAGGACGTTGCGTAGCGTGGCGTGACGCTGCGTGAGAATCCCGCGTAGTGCGTCGCGGCGGGGGTATGGTTCGCCGTACGGAGGAACGCCGCCTCCGGCGGAGCCGCCGACGTGAACGTTGATGCCGCACGGACGTGGCCGAGGATCTGGAGGGGTTCGTGGAATCGCACGACGACGCCTCGGCCCGTGAGCGCCTCGGCACCCGGCTACGGCAACTGCGGCAGCAGCAGCGGTACTCGTTGCACGACGTCGAGGACGCCAGCGGCGGCGAGGTCAAGGCCTCGGTCCTCGGCGCCTACGAGCGCGGGGAGCGCGCGGTGTCGATCGACCGCCTCCTGCGACTCGCCGAGTTCTACCGCGTGCCGATCTCCGAGCTCCTGCCGACCTCCGAGCCGGTGGTCGAGCGGAGCGAGGGTGACGTCGTGATCGACCTCGTCGCCCTCGAGGAGCGGGACGCCGAGCCGGCGGTGCGCCGGTACGTCGAGGCGATCCAGGCCCGCCGGGGGGATTACAACGGGCGTGTCCTCACCGTGCGGGGTTCGGACCTCGAAACCCTCGCGGCGGTCCTCGACGCCACCCCGGCCGCCCTGCGGCGGCGACTCACCGAGGAAGGCATCGTCCGCTGAGCCGCCTGCGGGTACGCTCACGGCACGCACAGCCGCCGGCATCGATCCGAGGAGCCCCGACACCCCGTGGCGAGTACCACTGAGGTCTCCGTCCCCGCCGTGGACGACGAGCCCGCGACGCCCGGCACGGTGAGCTCCGTCAAGGTCCTCGTCCCGGGCGAGTACGCGATGGTCTCGCTGTTGGGGACCCGTGACGAGCTGCTGAAGGTCGTGGAGAACGCCCTCGACGCCGCGATCCACGTCCGGGGGAACGAGATCACGATCTCGGCGTCCGACGCCGCCGAGGCCGAGCACGCGGCGCGGATCTTCGAGGAGCTGGTGATCCTCCTCGACCGCGGCCAGACCATCGACCGTCCGATGGTGCGTCAGGTGGTGCGGATGCTCCGCGCCGACCGGCAGGAACGTCCCTCCGAGGTCCTCTCGGAGGCGCTGGTCAGCCACCGTGGACGCACCATCCGTCCCAAGACGCTGGGCCAGAAGCAGTACCTCGACGCGGTGCGCGCCAACACCGTCACGTTCGGGATCGGTCCGGCCGGCACCGGGAAGACCTACCTGGCGATGGGTGCCGCCGTCCAGGCGCTCCGCGCCAAGGAAGTCACCCGGCTCATCCTCACCCGGCCGGCGGTCGAGGCCGGCGAGCGCCTCGGGTTCCTCCCCGGGACCCTGCACGAGAAGATCGACCCGTACCTCAAGCCGCTGTACGACGCCCTCCACGACATGATGGAGGTCGAGGAGCTCATCGAACACCTCGACCGCGGCACCATCGAGGTCGCGCCGCTGGCCTACATGCGTGGACGGACACTCAACGACGCGTTCATCGTCCTCGACGAGGCGCAGAACACCACGCCCGAGCAGATGAAGATGTTCCTCACCCGGATCGGCTTCAACTCCAAGGCGGTCGTCACCGGTGACGTCAGCCAGGTGGACCTGCCGTCCGGGAAGCGCTCCGGGCTGAAGGTCGTCCGCGACATCCTCGACGGGATCGACGGGGTCGCGTTCGCGGTGCTCGAGGCCGGCGACGTCGTCCGGCACCACATCGTGCAGCGCATCGTCGAGGCCTACGAGGCGTGGGACGAGGCGCAGGAGGACGACGCCGGGGGATCCGGTGGCCCCGGCCCGTCCGGCGACGGCGCCTGAGGTGGCGGTGTTCCTCGCCGACGAACAGGAGGTCGACGTCGACGGCGACGACCTCGTCGCCCTGGTGCGGTACGTCCTGGGTGAACGCCGCGTCCCCGCCGACATGGAGGTCTCCCTCCTCCTCGTCGACGAGGACACCATCGCCCGTCTCAACGAGGCGCACCTGGGTCACACCGGGGTGACCGATGTGCTCGCGTTCCCGATCGACGAGCCGGGCGAGAGCCCCCCCGACACCCCGGCGATCCTCGGTGACGTGGTCCTGTGCCCGGCGGTGGCCCACGCCCAGGCCCCCGACACTTCTCGTACCGCTCATCAGGAGTTGCAGCTGCTCACCGTGCACGGGGTGCTGCACCTGCTGGGGATGGACCACGCCGACGCGGAGGCCGAACGGGAGATGTTCGGGCTCACCGACGAGCTGCTCGCCGCCTACGCCGAGTCGAAGGCCTCCCGTTGAGCACCGGCTGGTGGTCCCTGGTGACGGCGCTGGTCGTGGTCACCGCCTACCTCGCCGCCGTGGAGACGGTTGCCGGACGCCTCAACGTCGTGCGGGCGCTGCGCATCGTCGAAGACGACGTGCGTGGCTCCGCGGCGCTGCTGTGGCTGGCCGAACACCGGGCGCGGACCCTCGACGCCGTCCTCGTCTTCGGCGTGGTCACGCGTATGGGCCTCGCCGCCGCGGCGATCGCCGCGGGTCTGGAGTTCGGAGGCGCTGCCGGTGCCGTCACCGTCCTCGCGGTGGTCGCGGTGGTCGTCCTCGTCGTCGCCGAGGTCGCGATGCGCACCCTGGCGCTACGGCACCTCGAACCGGTCGGGCTCGCGGTCGCCGGGTCGGCCCGACTGCTGGTGCGGACCACCTCCCCGCTGGTGCGCGGCTGCGTCCTGCTCGGAAGGTCGCTGGTCCCCCACCGCGGTGAGGTCACCGGCCCACACGCCTCCGACGACGAGCTCCGCCGACTCGATGCCGACGACGACGAGCCGAACGAGGAGCTCGAGCCCGAGGAGCGGGCGATGATCCGCTCCATCTTCGAGCTCGGGGACACCCACGTCCGCGAGATCATGGTGCCGCGGCCGGACATGGTGACCGTGCCGGCCGACGCCGCCCTCGACGAGGTCGTCGCCGCCGTCGTCGATGGCGGGTTCTCCCGGCTGCCGGTGCACGACCCGGCGGACCCCGACGTCGTCACCGGAGTCGTGTACGCCAAGGACCTGCTCCGCAGCCTCGCCGACGGGGGCGGCGCCCCGCGGTGGGATCAGCTGGTGCGGCCACCGACGTTCGTCCCCGAGACCAAACGCGGCGACGAACTCCTGCGTGAGCTGCAGCAGGGGACCGTGCACCTGGCCTTCGTCGTCGACGAGTACGGCGAGCTGGTCGGGTTGGTCACGATCGAGGACATCCTCGAGGAGATCGTCGGCGAGATCGTCGACGAGCACGATCACGAGCCCCCCCTCGTCGAGCCCCTCGACGACGGGGCCTTGCGCGTCGACGCCAGACTCGGCGTCGACGACCTCAACGAACTCCTCGGGGCCCAGCTCCCGGAGGAGGGGTGGGACACCGTCGGCGGGCTGGTGTTCGCCACGCTCGGCCACGTCCCCGAGGAGGGGGAGCGGATCGAGCTCGACGGGGTGGGGATCACCGTCGAGGGGGTGCAGGGACGGCGGGTCGGCAAGGTCCTCGTCGAGGTCGTCACCGCCGACGACGAGACGGAGACCGACCGGGTGTCGCCGGCCGCAGGTGAACGTCGTGATGAGGCCATCGGTCGTGGGTGAACGGGTGCCGGCGGGGCTCGAGGAGGCGGTCACCGCCGCCGGCTCCCGCCTCCTCGTCGCCGACGACTTCGCCGACGTGGTCGACGAGCTCGTCGGTGACGCCCGGACGGCCGTGGCCTCCCCGAGGCTGCTCGAGGCGGCGCCGTGGCTCACCGCGGCCGTGACCGCGGCCGGGGTGCGTGTGGTCGCCGTCGACCCCCAGGACCCGCTGTCGGCGGTGGCGGACGTCGACATCGGGCTGGTGCGTGGTGAGCTCATCGTGACCGAGACCGGGAGCGTCCTCGTCGACGAGCACGACCTCGCCGACCGCGGCGTCTCGATGCTCACCCGCCGACTGGTGCAGGTCGTCCCCGCGTCGGCGATCGTCGCCCGCCTCGAGGACGTGGCCACGTGGCTGTCCCGCCGGCCGTCCGGGGCGGGGTTCGCGTCGCTGATCACCGGTCCGTCACGCTCCGCCGACATCGAGCGCAGCCTCACGATCGGGGTGCAGGGACCGAGCGAGGTCGACGTGGTGCTCCTCGGGGAGGTGCGGTGGTGAGGCCGTTCACCGAACGTCTGCAGACGGCGTTGTCGGACCCGGACGTGCGCGCCGGCCTGACCGCGTTCCAACGGGGATGGCGGCAGAGCCGTGACACCGAGATCGCGGCGCTCGAGTCCGCCGAGGGCCGCAGCTTCGACGAGCTGCGCCGTGAGCTCGCCGGGATCAAGGACGCCGTCCTCGCCGACCACGACACCTACCTGCAGCGTTTCGTCGACGCCGCGCGCCGTGCCGGTTCCGAGGTGGTGTTCGCCGCCGACGCCGCGGAGGCGAACGCCGCGGTCCTCGACGTGTGTCGTCAGGCCGGGGCGGACGTCGTCGTGAAGGGCAAGTCCATGGTCTCCGAGGAGATCGGGCTGAACGACCACCTGGCGGCGGCCGGGGTTACCCCGGTCGAGACCGACCTGGGGGAGTGGATCCTGCAGCTCGCCGGCGAGCTCCCCTCCCACCTGGTGATGCCGGCGATCCACAAGCGGCGCGAGGAGGTGGCCGCCCTGTTGGGTCGTGTCCTGGGGCGCCCGTTCGATCCCGACGACGTCGACGCCATGGTGCACAGCGTCCGCGGTGAGCTGCGGGAGCGGTTCCTCGCCAGCGGTGTCGGGCTCTCCGGGGCGAACGCCCTGGTCGCCGAGTCGGGGTCGGTGCTGCTGGTGTGCAACGAGGGGAACAACCGGATGTCGGTGGCGCTCCCCGGTGTGCACGTCGTCACCGCGGGGATCGAGAAGCTGGTCCCGACGTACGCCGACGCGATCACCCAGATCCGCCTGTTGGCGCGGTCGGCGACCGGTCAGCCGATCACCGTGTACACGAACTTCGTCACCGGCCCACGCCCGGGGCAGCGGCAGGTGATCGTCCTCGTCGACAACGGCCGCTCGGCGATGGCCGAGGACCCGGACACCGCTGCCGCGCTCCGGTGCATACGGTGTGGCGCCTGCGCCAACGTCTGCCCGCCCTACGGGGTCGTCGGGGGTCACGCCTTCGGCCACGTCTACACCGGCGCGATCGGGTTGGTGAACACCGCCTTCCATCACGATCTCGACGACGTCGCGGGGCCACAGTCGCTGTGCGTCTCGTGCGGTGCGTGTGCCACCGTGTGCCCCGTGGACATCCCGTTGCCGACCCAGATCCTCGAGGTCCGTCGCCGCGTGCACGAGGCCGCCGCCGGTACCGGCCGTGGGCGCACCACCGCGATCGCGCTCGCGGCGTGGCGCCGGCCCTGGCTCGCCGACGTCGGGTTGCGTCTGGCATCGATGGTGACGGCGCCGTGGCGGGACGGCGAGGTCACCCGCCTCCCGGCCCCGGTGACGCGGTTGGCGGCGGTCCGGCGACACACGTCGTGGCGGACACCGCCGGCGTTGCCGCGACGCCCGGCCCGTGACCAGCTGCGCCCGGGGCGGCTGGCTGAACCACCGGTGATCGACTCGGCCCCCCTCGCCGGTCGGCGCGTGCTGGTGTTCCTGCAGTGCCTGGCGGACCGGCTCGCCCCGTCGATCGCCGTCGACGCGGCACGGCTGCTCCGCGCCGCCGGCGCCGAGGTCGTCCTCCCCCGTGCGCAGCACTGCTGCGGACTCCCGGCGTACGACGCCGGTGACCACGACGCTGCCAGGCGGATGCTCGAGCACACCGCAGAGACGTTCGCCGGCGTCGACGACGTCGTCACCCCGGCGGCGAGCTGCTTCGTGATGCTGCGCCGTGACGCCCCCCACCTGTTCCGGGGCGACGTCGCCGCCGTCGAGGAGGCCCAGCAACTCGCGGGACGCGTCTACGACCTCGTCGAGTACCTCACCGTCGGCCCCGGTCGCCTCCCGGACGGGGCGCTGGACAACGGCGACCGCACCCCGGTGGCCGTGCACCGGTTCTGCCACGCCACCAACACCCTGGACCGTGGCGACGTCGTCGAAGGCCTGCTGCGCGACGTCGCCGGGGTGCGTGTGACCCCACTCGACGAAGCGGAGGTGTGCTGCGGCTTCGGAGGGTCGACCTCGGCGTCCCACCCCCGGGTCGCCGCCGGGATCCTGGCGCGGAAGCTCGCCGGGGTGCGGGCGAGCGGTGCCCCGGTCCTGGTCACCGACAACCCGGGGTGTGTGCTGCATCTGCG
>SLDB01000036.1 GCA_007125475.1 Nitriliruptoraceae bacterium
CGTCGATGCGGTAGATGTCGCCGCCTTCGAAGCGCGCCCGTTCCCCGTCGCCCAGCGACCGCTGATCGCTGACCGGGTACCCCAGCGGGCCGTCGGGACCGTCTGCGGCGACGTAGGCGTCGGCGAGATCGTCGCGGAGAAGCCGCGCCCCGCTCGCCGGGTGGTGGGCGATCACGCCGTGTTCGAAGCGGCGCCACGCGCCGTCGCGCGGACCACGACGCTCGTCACCGACCGGGGCGCCGAGGACGGAGCCGACCAACCCGAGGTCCTGGTAGCGCAGGTCGATCGGGGTGGCGTCGGCACCGGGGAGGCACGGCGCGTTGTGGGTGACCGTGCGGTTGTCGGTGAGGACGGTCCGCCCGCAGGCGGGGTCCCAGGTCCACGGCGTGGTGCACAGCACCACCCGGCAGACGACCTCGGTGACGCCGCCGATCTGGGTGTTGCACTGGCCGTAGCGGAACCGGTTGCAGCACACCCGCCGTTCGTCGCAGGTCCCCGACGCGCATTCGCAGGTGCAGCTGGAACCCGGTGACCGGTTGCAGTCGATGATGTAGCGCGGTTCTCCCCGGCAGAACGGCGAGTCGTCGATCTTCCACCACCCCGCCACGAACGAGCCGGGCGGGCAGGTGTTGGCGCCGTCGTTGATCGTGCAGCAGAACGCCGTCCACCCGGCGCCGCACGACGCCCCCGAACCGCAGACGGTGGCGTACGCACTCACCGGTCGCAGGATCCATCGCAGCGGGGAGACCGACAACGCCGAGCCGATCACCGCGACCCCCACCAGGAAGGCCCGAAGCACGTTGCGCCGGTGCACCTCCCGCCGGGCGGTGCGGGTGGCGATCCCGTCGACGAGCCTTTCGGGGAGCGACGCGCCGTGCGCAACCGACGGGGTGGTCGGCGCCGACGGGTCGTCTGGTTGCCGGGTCACGGCCCCGACCCGATACGGATCCCCGCGAGGACCTCCTCGACCCGGCGCACCTGCAGGTGTGCGTCGTCGGCGTCGCCGAGGACGACGTAGAGGCAGAACGCCCGACCGGTGTCGGTGAAGAACTCCTGATGCCCGGCCTGCCCCGGCAGGGTCCGCTGCAGCGCCGCCGGGTGGAAACGTCGCGGATCGAGGCGACGCGGCAACCCGCGACGGGCGAACAACGCGGTGTCGGTGGCTCCCCGGTCGTACTCGACCAGCGCCAAGAACACGTCGTCGTCGCGCATCGCCTCGACGGCCCCGCTGCCGAACGCCCCCCGTTCGGCAGGCAGCGCGAACGTCGCCGCGTGCGCCACCGGGCGCAGGTGTGCACCTCGTTCCGCCAGGGCGAGCGCCTGTGGTCCCCGCTCCTGAGAGATCTCTCCCTCCCAGCCGGCAGGGATCGTGAACGACACACCGTGTGCGCTCAGCAGCATCGTTCCCCCCGCCTGACCACCGTCACGTCGGCACCGCCGTCGACACCGTCGCCACCGCGAGCACGAGCGTGCCCACCACGAACTGGGCGCCCACTGACGCGTGGCCGACCGGGCGACGCACCGCATCGAGGCGTCGGTGGAGGCGCTGGAGCTGGTGCCCCTCCCGCAGCACCCCGGCGACCAGGACCGGCAGGGCCCGCACAACCCCGAACACCACCCCGATCACCGCCCCGACGACGGGTGAGCCGGTGAGGACCGCGGCCAGCAGCGCGACGTAGGTCACCGCCGAAGGCACGATCGTGACCACGCCCGCCCCGAGCTGCAGGCCGTACCCGGCCCCGTAGACCCAGCCGCGGTACGTGGTCAACCACCGCTCGTCGACTTGTCGCCGCCAGCTCGGGGCGGCGGCACCACGGCGACGCGCGTCGCTCACCGCACCGAGGACCGCCACGACTCCCAGCAGCACCAGGCCCGGCACCCCCCAGCCACCCGCGCCGAGGACCACGCCGATCGCTCCCGCGACCACCCCGACCGCCGCTCCCCCGGCCGCCGACCCGGCGAGGTAGGCCGTGACCGTGACGATCCAGGGTTGCCTCCGCGCGGACTCCCCGACCGGGGTGATGCTCGCGAGCATCGACTCGCCTCACGGTGACCAGCTGCTGCGCAACGCGGCGGCGACGGCGAGCGCGACCCCCGTCACCCCGATCACCGCGGCGCTCATCGGATCGGTCCGTCGCGCCCGGCGTCTTCGCCGTCGGCCGGGGCGTAGAGGCTGTGGTCGCCCGGGGCGAGCCCGGACGCCAGCAGCAGTCGGTCCAGTTCCCGCTCACGCCGGCGGTCTGCGCCCGCCTTCCCGCCGGTTGGGGCGTCACCCTCGGCGCGCAGGTACAGGTCACGGACCTGGTTCCAGCTCGCCGCGGTGCCCTCGCCGACGATCCGGCCGCTGGGACCGTCGACGAGGGTGACGAACGGGCTGCCGGGCACGGCGAGGTCCTGCCACGCCGGGGTGCTCATGATCACCGTCACCCCGGGCGGCGCGAGCTCACGCACCGCCGAGGGGCTCTCCTCCTTCGGCCCCCGGGTGACGACGACGAGCCGGGTGCCGTCGGGGAGCCGGGGGTCGGCGAGCTCCGCCCAGAACCCGGTGCACACCGAGCACCCCGAGGAGAGGAACACCAGAACGGTGTCGTGGGCGACGTCGACGACACGTACCCCGATCGCCTCCCCACCAGGGCCGGTGCCCGCGACGTCGACCGCGGGCCGGCCGTCGGGGAGGTCGCTGCGTGGCGATGGGATACGGCCGTCGGTTCGCGGCACGGCGCGGTCAGGGACGGGCACCCCCGGATCAGGGTGGTGGTCGGCGCCGAGCTCGTGCAACCGACGCAGGATCGTGGCGTGACTGCGCAGCAGCCCGGCGACGAGGACCGACAGCAGGAGCACGACGACGACCAGGGCGGCGACGACCCCGGTCATCGCGTCACCTCGGCTTCGACACGGGCACCGACGGCGAGGAGCTCGGGGAGGGCGGTGAGCGCCAGTCGCGCCAGCACGACGCCGAGAACGACGAGCCCGAGGGAGACCACCGTGGCCAGCGGCGCGCCGCCGACGACCGCGGCCAGCCCCGGCACGGCGTACCACGCCGCGAGGGCTGCGGTGACGGCCGCGACGGCGTCGACGCCGAGGTGCAACCCCCCCACCGTGGTGGTCGAGGTCGAGAAGCAGCCGCAGCCGCGACCGGCGCGTCGCTGGCGGGCGCCGACGACGACGAACACGGCGTAGGCCGCGGCCAGCGCGGCGAACACCGCGCGCCCGCCCGCGACGATCACGACCAGGGCCAGCCCCGCCTCTGCGGTCCCGAGCATCCGTGTCAACGCGGTTGCTGCGGGGAGTCGGGTCAGCGCCAGGGCGTCACGGGCCACCGACGGCCAGACGACCTTCTCCACCCCGGCGGCGAGGACGAGCCCCGCAGCGACGTGGCCCGCAACGGCGAGTGCTTCGACCACGGCTGCCACCCGTCCCCGGACTCCCCCGGGCTACCGGACTCCCCACGCCCGCGGGGCGGCTGCGAGGTTACGCCCCCTGCCGGAGGGCGACAATGATCCGTGTGCCCGCCGACCCGGAACACCCCGCCCCGTCCCGACCCTACGAGTATCCTCACGCCGCCATCCGACCCCGCACGCCGGCCCGCCGCGTGTGAGGGTCGCCACCGACGGACGAGGTGCCGCCGTGACCGACACACCGCGACGTGTCCTGCTGGACGAACACGAGCTGCCACGCCACTGGTACAACATCACGGCCGACCTCCCCGAAGCGCCGCCGCCGCCGCTGCACCCCGGGACCCACGAACCGATCGGGCCCGACGATCTCGCACCGTTGTTCGCGGACGCGCTGATCGCCCAGGAGGTCAGCAGCGAGCGGTACATCGAGATCCCGGAGGAGGTCCGCGACGTCTATGCGATGTGGCGTCCGACCCCGCTGATCCGGGCGACGCGGCTCGAACGACTCCTCGACACCCCGGCGCAGATCTGGTTCAAGTACGAGGGCACCTCTCCGGCGGGTTCGCACAAGCCCAACACCGCGGTGCCACAGGCCTACTACAACGCGCGGGAAGGCGTCCGGCGGCTGACGACCGAGACAGGCGCCGGCCAGTGGGGTTCGGCGCTGGCGTTCGCCGCCACCCAGTTCGACCTCGAGTGCGAGGTCTGGCAGGTCGCGGCGTCCTTCCAGCAGAAGCCCTACCGCGCCTCGATGATCCGCACCTGGGGGGCAACGATCCACTCCTCTCCGTCGGAGCTCACCGCCGCCGGGCGGCAGGTGCGTGAACGGGACCCGGATTCGCCCGGCTCACTGGGGATCGCGATCTCCGAGGCGGTCGAGGCGGCGCTGGCCGATGACGCGACCCACTACGCCCTCGGCAGCGTGCTCAACCACGTCCTGCTGCACCAGACGGTGATCGGCGAGGAGGCACTCACCCAGTTCGCCAAGGTGGGGCTCACGCCGGACCTGATCATCGGGTGCACCGGGGGTGGGTCGAACTTCGCCGGACTCAGCTTCCCGTTCCTACGCGAGAAGCTCGCCGGACGGATGTCTCCACACATCCTCGCCGTGGAACCGGCCTCGTGCCCGACGCTGACCAAGGGCGAGTACCGGTACGACTTCGGTGATCTCGCCGGTATGACCCCGTTGATGAAGATGCACACCCTCGGGCACGACTTCATCCCGGATCCGATCCACGCCGGTGGGCTCCGCTACCACGGCATGGCGCCGCTGATCAGCCACGTCTACGAACTCGGGCTGATCGACGCGACGGCGATGCCCCAGACCGCGTGTTTCGAAGCGGGGCTCAACTTCGCCCGCACCGAGGGCATCATCCCCGCGCCCGAGCCCACCCACGCCATCGCCGCGGCGGTCCGCGAAGCCCTGGCCTGCCGGGAATCCGGTGAGGAGAAGGTCATCCTCACCGCGGTGTGTGGGCACGGCCACTTCGACCTGTCCGCCTACGACGCCTACCTCAGTGGTGAACTCGTCGACCACGAGCTCGACACCGACCAGATCGCCGAGGCGATGAGCCGGGTCCCGGTCATCGCCGAGTAGGCCGACGGGCTGGGGCCGCGCCTCCGGACGCTACACCCCGGCCCGCACGATCCGGTCACGCACCGCCCGGCGCCCCCGTTCGACGTGCGTGCCGTCGCGGAACAGGACCGACAGGTAGTTGGCCAGCTCCACCGGCGCCGAGAGCTCGAACGCCAGCTGGAGCGGATCGACGTCCCCGTCGAGCTCGCCGAGGTGTTGTGCGGCTCGGACCTCACCCGCCAACAGCTGCAGCCAGCCGTGGTGGTCCGCCGAGACCTGCTCGTGGATCACGCCGGACTGGGCGTCGTACTCGGCCAGCAGCTGGGCGAAGAAGCACCCTCCGGGGAAGACGCCGCGCTCGATGTAGGACAGGTACGCCTCGCACAGCGCCTGCAACCGCGCGACGCCGGGGGCCTCCTCGAGCCCCGGCCGCAGTACCTCACGTTCGAACACCTCACCCGCCGCCGCGATCGTCTCCAGTTGCAGGCGCTGCTTCGAACGAAAATGGGCGAACACCCCGCTCTTGCTCACCCCGAGCTCGCGGGCCAGCCGTCCGATGGTGAGGCTGGCCAACCCCTCGACCGAGGCGAGCCGCATCGCCGCGGCGAGGATCGCGGCGTGCGTTGCCTCGCCGTCGGATCTCCGCCGGGGAGGCGCGTCGGGGGCCTGTCGCATGTCCGTCATCGCTTGACAACATAGCACGACCATGCGAACTTAGATTGCACGGTCGTGCCTAGTAACGAACCGTTGCGTCAGCCCCGCCGTCACGGCCGGGAGCTCGGAAGCACCTCCCTCGAACGCGACGAGGAGTCCGCCATGCCACTTGGAACGACGACCGGGATCGAACCGGCCGAGACCACCGACGTGCCGATGCTCGCCAGCGTGCTGGCACACGCCTTCCAGGACGACCCCGTCTTCGCCTGGTGCATCCCCGACCCCACGCGGCGCCGCGCGCGGCTTCCGGGCGTGTACGCGGCATTCGCCGAGGTGTTCCTCCCACACGAGGAGACCTACGTCACCTCCGACGGCGTCGGGGCGGCGATGTGGGCACCGGCGGGGGTGGACCCCTTCGACGGCGAACGGGGCGAGCGGTTCACCCGACGCCTCGCCGAGATCCTCGACCCCGACGACGTCGGACGATGCGGCGAGGTCGCGGCGACGTTCGCCGAGCACCACCCGCCACAACCCTGGATGTACCTGCAGTTGATCGGCGTCCTCCCCGAGGAACAGGGGCGAGGACGTGGCAGCCACCTCCTGGAACCCGTACTGCGCCGCTGCGATGCGGCCGGCACACCCGCCTACCTCGAGGCATCGACACCCGGCAACCGCCGCCTCTACGCGCGTCACGGCTTCGTCACCACCGACGAGATCACCCTGCCGGACGGCGGCCCGAAGGTGTGGCCGATGTGGCGTGAACCCGCCGGGCGCTAGCCGCGCCGGTGACGGCCGCTGAGCATGGCAGCGGGGCCGGGCGGCCGACGCCGGACCGAGGCCTCAGCCGGCCGGGTCCTCCGACGACGTCGAGGGCGTCGTCGCCTCCCCGGACTCCGTCGGCTCGTCGACTTCCTCGACGATCTCGACTCCGCAGCAGTCACTGCCCGATGAAGGCTTCGCGAGCTTCAGCAGCTTGTTCAACATCCGGACCTCCTTGGTCATGTCGGTGTTCGTTCCCGGCCGGGCGTCATCGCCCGGTCGGGAACCGTCGTTGCGTCAGGCGAGCAGGGCGATCACGAAGCCCCCGGTGACCGCGACGGTCAGGATCGTGA
>SLDB01000060.1 GCA_007125475.1 Nitriliruptoraceae bacterium
ACTCGCGCATCGGCTCGTAGCCCTCACCGGCGGCCTCGAGGACGTCCATCTCCCCGGCGAGCATCGGCTGCAGCGCGACCTCGTTGACCTGGGTGAGCGTCGGGGCCATCGAGAACGCCGCCAGGAACAGCGCCAGCCCGACCAGGATCTGGGCGGGCGGGATCGTCTGCAACCCCAGGCCGTTGCGGGCGAGGCCGAGGACGACGACGAACCGCGTGAACGTCGTCATCAGCAGCAGCAGCAGCGGCGCCACCGCCGCGACGGTGAGGAGCAGCACCGTCGAGACCGTCCCCGACAGGCCGTCCCCGGCACCGTCGAGGGTGAGCGTGAGCCCGGTCGGCCCGTCGACGGTGGGGTCGTCCGGCGGGGTCGGCGGCTGCACCGGGAACGGCGCCTCCGGGGTCGAGGGTGCCGGCGGCGTCGCCGGCACCGGCTGGGCGATCGCGGCGTCGCCGAACGAGGCCAGCGCCGTGACGAATACGACCAGGCCGAGGGCGGCGCCGACGCGGCTAGCGGTCCTGCTGCGCACGGATCGGCCTCCCCGCTGCGGGGGTGCGGACCGTCATCGCACGGAGACGGTCGACGAGGCCGATCCCTGGCCCTGACAGCTCCCCTCCGGCCCGCGCTTCGGCGGTCGCGAGCACCGCGGTGAGGTCGTCGCCTCCCTCGATGGAGGGCCGGCGCGCGGGCTCGGAGGGTCGTGGCCCCGTGGCGTCCGTGCCGCCGAAGCCGGTGATGGAAGTCGTCGTGGTGTCCGACGGGGTGGTGGCCGACGGGGGCGGGCGTCCGTCCTCGTGCCCGGAGGCCCCGGGGCCTTCGAGCTCGGCCAACAGGTGCACCCCGCGTTCGCTCCCCCCGACGACGAGTCGCCGGTCGTCGACCGCGACCACGGCGACGACGACCCCCTTCGCCAGTGCGGTGCGTGCGGTGACGCGCATCCCGGAGGCCGTCCCGGCCCGCTGGTGGCGAAGGACGAACGGCACGCAGGCGATCGCGGCGACGAGGATGAACAGCAGGACGAGCGAGTCGATCACGTCGGGACCTGCCCGACGAGCTCGGTGATGCGCACCCCGAGTTCGTCGCCGACGACGACGACGTCCCCGCGCGCCACGGCGGTGCCGTTCGCCAGCACGTCCACGGGGGCGCCGGCGAGGCGATCGAGCTCGACGACGCTGCCCTCCTGCAGGCGCATCAGCTCGCGTAGCGAGAGGCGGACCCGGCCGAGCTCGACGGACACGGTGAGGTGCACGTCGGCCAGGCGCGTGAGGTCGCCCATCGGTCCGCTCCCCGCGCCCGCCGGCATCGCCGGCAGGTCGACGGGTGCGGTGGTCTCGGTACTCATCGACTCAAGCCCTCCCCGGCGCGTCGGCGCCGGCGTACGTTCGGTCGTCGGTACCCACCTCGGACCCGGACCGGGACGGCCCGGGCGCTTCGGCGGCGTCGATCCTCGACGGCGGGAGCGCGGCCGGCGGGGAGGCGACCTGCACCGCCAGGTACCGCCGCCGGCGGCCGAGGTGCGCGGTCCCGACGTCGCGATCGTCGACGACCAGGCGGGCGGGCCGATCGGCCGGGTGGTCGAGGCGCAGCACGTCGCCGGTGGCGAGCCCCGACACCGACCCGACCGGGGCCGTCGAGCCCCCCAGCAGGACCTGCACGTCGACACCGGCCTCGAGGAGGGTCTCGGCGACGATGTGCCCGTTGGCATCGGCGTGCTCACCGGTGTCGCGATCAGCCCCGGCGAGGAGGCCGTCGAGGTGCGTGAGGATCGGGTTCGACGGGTATGCCAGCGTCACCAGGCCCTGCGCCGGGGTCCCGCCGCGGACCTCGACCCGGTAGGTCAGCAGCACCAGCAGCTCGTCGGGCGAGCCCAGCTGCAGCGGCTGGGGCATCACCTCGAACTCGACGAACGACGACGGCTCCCCGTCCACGTCCCTGAGCGCCTCATCGACGGCCTGCACCACCGGCCCGTAGAGCTCCTGGCCCAGCAGCACCGCTTCCAGGTCGGTCGGGCGTCGGGACACCGGCGCGGTCGCCGGGTCCCCCGGACCTCCGAGGAGGCGCTCGACGAACAGGAGGGCGAACGGCAGGTCGACCTGGACGAACGCCGGCGCCCCGATCCGGTCGATCCGCAGCGTCGCCAGCGCCGTCGGGGCCGGCAGGGACCGCACGAAGTCGTCGATCGTGAGGTGGTCGGTCGCGACGTGCTCCACCTCGAGGACCGTGAAGCTGCTCGCGCTCCACGCCGTCGCGAGTCGGCGCGCGAACGCGTCGTGCATGCTCTCCAGGGCGATGATCGCGTCGCGGCTGATCCGGTTCTGCTGCCGGAAGTCGACAGGACGCACCGCCGTCGTCGGCGCATCGCCGAGGGACATGCTCACGACCCACCTCCACCAGTCAACGACCCCGTCGACCGGTGCAGCACGCGGTCAAGCATTCCGCGAGCGACGGTGATCAGTCGATGAGCAGCTCGGTGAGCACGACCCGGCGCACGACGTCGTCGCCCCAGATCTCCACGGCGTCGGCGGAGAGGTCGGTCCGCAGCGCCCGGGTACCGGCCTCGCTGCGCAACTCGTCGGCCGACGACTCGGCGAGGTGCTGCATCAGACGGTCCTGCAACAACGGGAGGCGTTCGTCGACGACCTCGGGGGCGACGCCGTCGGCGAGGACCACCGCGATCCCGACCCGGGCGTGGTGGGGACGGGAGACCCCGAGGGTCGCGGTGAGCGGTGCCACCTCGACGATCACTCCGTCCTCGACCTCCGCTGCCTCGTCGTCGCCGCGGTCGGCGACGAACCACCAGTACGCGGCACCCCCCGACGCCGCGAGGATGAGGACGGTGACCACGCTGACCACGGCCGCGGAGATCACCCGGCTCCCGACGGCCTGCGGTGCCGGGGTCTCGGTCGGCGGTGGCTGGGTCGCCGTCATGGCTGGCTCCTTCGATGCTCGGTGAGGACGACGACGTCCACACGGCGGTTACGCGCGCGGCCTTCGTCGGTGTCGTTGTCGGCGACGGGGCGGTACTCGCCGAACCCGACCGCGCCGGCACGTTCGGGGTCGAGACCGTGCTCATCGATCATGCGGGTGAGCACGGCCACCGCCCGGTCGGTGGAGAGGTTCCAGTTCGAGTAGCCGTCGCGCTCGAGCGGGACGTCGTCCGTGTGGCCCTCGACCTCGATGTCGTTGGTGAGGGGTCCCAGCGCCTCGCCGACGACGCGGATCACGTCGCGCCCGGCCTCGTTGATCTCGGTGGAGCCGAGCGCGAACAGCACGTCGTCGGCGGCGATCGAGATCACCAGCCCCCGTTCCTCACGGTGCGTCTCGACCAGCTCATCGAGCCCGGCATCGTCGAGGGTGTCGTGGAGGTCGTCCTGGACGTCGTCGAGCTGGGCCTCGGCGACCGCCAGCGCCTCGGCGCTGCGCAACACGTCCTCCTCGAGGTCGGTGACCCCGGCCGCCTCCAGCTCCTCCAGGGCGGCGGCGAGCTCGTCGAGCTCGTCGGGGTCGATGGGGTCCTCGGGCTCGCCGGGGTCCACCTCCGGTTCGAGGCCGTCGCTGTCGGGGAGCAACCCGTCGGCGGCCTCGTTCCCGAACGGTGAGCGCAGCCCAGCCAGGAACTGGGAGAACTTGTCCAGGTCCATCTCGGCGAGGGAGAACAACAGGACGAAGAACGCCAGCAGCAGCGTGACCGCGTCGGCGTACGTCGTCAGCCACGCCTGGCCGTCCGCACCGCCCCGGGTGTTCGCCCCGCGGTCCGGGCGGTACCGCCCCGTGGTCTTGCCACGCATCAGGCGGCCTGCCCGGGTTCGGCGAGCTGCTCCTCGTCACGCCCCCGACCGAGGCGGTCACCGACCCCCGCTCGCTGTGACGGCGGGAGGTACGCCTCGAGCCGCTCGATGACCTGGCGCGGCCCGGCCCCGCCACGGACCGCCAGCAGGCCGTCGAGGGCGACGTCGAGGGCCGACAGCTCGGTCTCGTTGAGCCGCTCGAGCCTCGAGGCGATGGGGTTGCACACCAGGTTCGCGAGGAGCACGCCGTAGAACGTGGTCAGCAGCGCCAGGGCGAGACCGCTCCCGAGCTGCTCGGGGTCGCTGAGGTTGCCGAGCATGTTGACCAGCCCGATGAGCGTGCCGACCATCCCGAACGTCGGGGCGTACGCACCCAGCGTGCGGAAGAACGAGATCGCGGTGCGGTGCCGTTCGTCGGTCGCGGCGATCTCGATCTGCAGGCCGTCGCGGACGACGTCCTCGTCAGCCCCGTCGACGAGCATCTGCACCCCGGCGGCCAGGAAGCGGTCGTCGATCTCCTCGAGTCGGTCGTCGAGGGCGAGCATCCCGTGCCGGCGCGCCGTCTCCGAGACCCGGGCGAGCTCGGTGATCACCTCCCCGACATCGGGGGCGGTCCCGGTGAACGCCCTGAGCGCACTGGCGGGCATGGCCCGCAGCTCGGCGGGCCGGAACGACATGATCCCCGCCCCGATCGTGGCGGTGAGGACCAGGAGGAACGAGGACGGGGCGAGCAGCGGGCCGAGGGCGTTGCCGTCGATCACCATCGCCAGCACGATCCCGGCGAGCGCCAGCAACAGGCCGCCGAGGAACAGCACGTCGACGCGGCCGTCCTCGGACGGCACCACCGTCAGGCCCCCGCGCCCGGTGCCGTCACGGATCTCATCGGCGGCGACCAGCAGCGAGGCCCGGAACCGGCGGACGAGTTCGACCACCTCGTCGGGGGATTCCCGCACCAGCAGCCGCTGACCGTCGACGAGCCCGATCACGGTGTCCGGGGTCGCCTCGGCCGTCTCGATGAGGTCGGCGTTGAGGTAGAGCGGGTCGCCACCGAGCCGATGCACGAGGATCACGCCGGCACCTCCGTGTGCGCGAGACGTCCCTGCCGTCGACGTGGTGGGGGCGACGGCCCTACCCACTGGGTCGGCCACCGCCCCCACCGATCAAGCGGTGGAGCCGGCGTGGATCGCCGCTTGAGGTTCACTAGCTCCTGCAGCAGTTCGTCGCTGGTGGTGATGCTGCGGGCGTTGGCCTGGAACCCGCGCTGCGCCATGATGAGGTTCGTGAACTCCTCGGCGAGGTCGACGTTCGACATCTCCAGCACGCCGCCCTGCAACCCGCCCAGGCCGTCCTGACCCGGGGTGTCGAGGACGACCTCGCCGGCGTTCGGCGATTCGGCGTACAGCCCGTTCCCGGCACGCTCGAGGCCGCCGGCGTTGGCGAACCGCACCGTCGCCAGCTGCGCCAGGGCGAACAACGTGCCGTCCTCGTCGCGACCGGTGACCATGCCGTCCTCGGCGATCGAGATGTCGGTGTAGGCCTCCGGGTCGATCGTGACCGACGACAGGGCGTCGAGGTCGTTGTCGGCGATCCCGGCACCAGCGACGACGGTGTCGTCGTCGAGCTCCTCCGGCGGGTCGGCGACCCACCCCTGGACCATCTCGCCACCGGGACCGACGAGGTTCCCACCGGCGTCGACGGTGAACGCGCCGGCACGGGTGAAGTAGTCCTCGCCCCCGGACTCGACGACGAAGAACCCGTCGCCCTGGATCGCCACATCCGTGGGACGGCCGGTGTTCTGCGAGGCCCCCTGGGTGAACACCATGTCGGTGGCGGCGACCTGCGAGCCGAGTCCGAGCTGCATCGGGTTCACGCCGCCCTGCTCGCCGGCGATCCCCATCGTCCCGCCGCGGACGAGGTCGGTGAGCGTCTCCTGGAACGTGGTGCGGCTGGACTTGTACCCGGCGGTGTTGACGTTGCTGACGTTGTTGCCGGTGACGTCCATCATCGTCTGGTGGGAACGCAGCCCGGAGACCGCGGAGTACATGGAACGGAGCATGGTGACCTCGCTTACGCGTCGGTTTCGGTGGTCGTTTCGGTTTCGGTCGTGGTGTCGGTGTCGGGTTCCGCCGGGCCCGCACGGACCTCGGTGACGTCCCCGAACGCGATCTCGGTGCCGGCGACGTCGAGGACCGGCCCGGCGGTGGTGAAGCGGACCGCGTCGACGACCCCGTCGACGACCACCCCCTCCGGGGTGGTTCCCGAGACGGTGTCGCCGACCATCCCGGCGGCAGCCACCGCCTGGTGCATCCCGATCTGTCGCTGGTGCAGCGACAGCAGCTGCTGCGTGGCGTCCAGTTGGGCGAGCTGTGAGGTCTGGAGCATCATGTCGGTGGGGTCCGACGGCTCGAGCGGGTTCTGGTACTGCAGTTGGGCGATGAGCAACTGCATGAAGCCGTCGCTGCCGATCCCGCCGAGGGTGTCTCCGGTCGATCCGGGTGTGGCGGTCGGGACGGGTTCCGTCCCGACCGCGCCGATGGGGGTGGTCACGTCCGCCTCCTGGTCACAGTCGGATCCCGGCGCGGCGAGGCGCCGGGGGGGTACGGGCCGGCTGCCGGTCGTCGGGATCGGCACCGTCGCGTTCATCGGTGTCGGCACCGGTCCCGGCCCCGTCACCGTCATCGGCGGCGAGGTCGAACCCGTGCTCACGCAGTGCGTGCTCGGTGTCGTCGACGAGGTCCGTCGAAGACCGCCCGTCGCCCAGCACGGTGAGCCGGACCTGACCGTCCTCGAGGGCCACCCGGATCCGCACCTCCCCGAGGTCCAGGGTGAGCTGCCGCGGCGGTGGTCCCTGCTCGAGGTCGGCGACGGCCTGCAGCACACGCTCCACGGCCTGGGGCGGGACCGGACGGGCCCCGGCGGCACCCGGGCGTGCCG
>SLDB01000084.1 GCA_007125475.1 Nitriliruptoraceae bacterium
GAGGCGGGGTGGGGCGGCCAGCGGTGACCGACGGGTGCGCCGCAGCCGCTCACCGGCTCGAGGACGGGAAGAGCCGCTCGAGGAGGCTGACGCCGGCGTAGAGCAGCATCGCCAGCACCATCAGCATGAAGATCCCGACCCAGATCAGGTCGATCTCGTAGGTCATCCCGGCGTACTGGATCATCCGGCCGAGCCCCATCGTCGACCCGATGTACTCACCGACGATCGCGCCGCTCAGCGCCAGCCCGATCGAGATCCGCAGACTCGCTCCGACAGCCGGGAGGACCGAGGGCACGACCACACGGGAGAACACCTGCCATTCGGAGGCACCCAGGGAACGCAGCAGCGTGACCTGGTCCTGGTCGACGGCCTTCACGGCGGTGTAGGTGTTCAGCGCCTGGATCACGATCACCAGCAACGTCGCCATCGCGATCTTCGAGGCGATCCCGAGGCCGAAGGCGAGTACCACGATCGGTGCCAACGCGAGCTTGGGCATCGCCTCGACGGTGACCAGGAGCGGTTCGCTGGTCAGCGCGAGCCGGTTCGACCACCAGAACAGCAGACCGATCCCGACACCCCCGCCGACCCCGAGGACGAACCCGGCGATCGTGCTGGTGAACGTGAACAGCGTGTTGTCGACGATCATGCCGGACTGGAACGCCGCGATCCCGGTGGCGAAGATCTCGGTCGGCTGGCTCCAGAAGAAGCTGTCGATCCACTCGTTCGCCGCACCGACCTCCCAGAACCCGATCACGGCGGTCAGGACGAGGAACCGGTAGAGCATGATCTCGCCGCGCCGGGAGCGGAACGGCCTGGGCGCGCTGCGGGGCCTGGCCTTGGGCAGCATCTCCTGCAGGTCCGCGGCCGTCGGGACGGCGCGGGGCTGCTCGGCGCCGGCCTGCTTCGCGGGTGCCGGGTGCGTCATGGCGGGCTCCTGAGGGTCGTCGCGCGTGGTGCTCGCGGTGCCGGGGTGACGGATCGCGGGGAGGTGCGAGGCGGATCAGTCGTAGAGCAACGTCCGCAGGTGGGCCTTGAGCTCGAGGAACTCCGGCGTCGCCATCACCTCGGCGCTCCGGGGACGCTCGAGTCCGACCTCGATGCGCTCGATCACCCGACCCGGGCGCGGCGACATCACGAAGACGACGTCGGAGAGGAACAGCGCCTCATCGAGGTCGTGGGTGATGAACAGCACCGTCTTCTGTTCGTGCTCCCAGATGTTGAGGAGCCACTCCTGCATGTTCGCTCGGGTCTGCGCATCCAGCGCCCCGAACGGCTCGTCGAGGAGGATCGGGTCCTTGTTGTAGAGCAGCGTCCTGACGAGCGCCGCGCGTTGGCGCATCCCGCCGGACAGCTCCCGGGGGTAGTGGCGTTCGAAGCCCCCCAGGCCGTAGCGCCCCAACAGGGGGAGGGCGAGCTCCCGGGCCTGCTTGCGGGCCAGCCCCCCGACCTCGAGTCCGAGGATGACGTTGTCGAGGATCGTGCGCCACGGCAGCAGCAGATCCCGCTGCAGCATGTAGCCGGTGATCCCGATCAGTCCGGTGGCGTCGCGTCCGTGGATGTCGACCCGGCCGCTGGTCGGCTGGTCGAGGCCGGCGATGATGTTGAACAGCGTCGACTTCCCGCAGCCGCTGGGCCCGATCACCGACGTGAACGTCGAGGCCCGGACGTCGATGTTGATGTCATCGAGGGCGATGACCTGTTCGCCGTCACGTGGGGGGAAGGTCCGGGTGAGCCCGTCGACGTGGATCGCCGTGTCGCTGCCCGTCATCGTCGCTGCCACGTTCACACCTCTGTCGGTCGGCGGTGGTCCCCGTCGCCCTCGGTGTCCTGTCCCCGAGGGTTCTCCGAGGCCGCTCAGAAGGTGTATGCAGCGGGTGTTACCTGTGGGTGACCATGGGCGTTACCGATCGGTGACGAGTTCGCCGCCGACGTGTCGTGCACGTTTCGCGCCGGTGCGTCGGGCGGCCCGCGGCGGCGCCGGTGCCATCGGGGGTGGTCCGGCGGACGCGGAAGCACGGTGGCCGGTGGCGGGTTGCCGGGGTGGGACACCGGTACCGAATCCCGCGTGGCCGGTCGTCGATCCGAGGTGACCTGTGACGTACCGCGTGGTGGTCGTGGTCGTCGTGGCGGCGGTCGTGGCCACCGCTGCGGTGGCCGCCGCGCTCGGTGGGGGCGTCACCGACCGCAGCCTCCCCGAGCTCGACCGCTCCCGGGCCCTCGTCCCGCTCGGCGAGGTCCACTTCGACCTGTTCGACGGCACGACGCTCCCGTTGACCGCGGCACCGCAGCGGACCCGCGAGTCCCTGCGCGACCGCATCCCACCGATCGAGCGACCCCGCTACGTGCGCGCCGGACGGGCCGACCACCTGGCCGACGACGACCTCGTCCTGGGGTACGTCACCGACGCCGGTCGTGCCTACGCGTACCCGATCCGGATCCTGAACTTCCACGAGATCGTGAACGAGGTCATCGAGGGGACCCCGCTCGTCGTCACGTACTGTCCGTTGTGCCGCAGCGGCGTCGTCTACGACCGTCGCCTCGACGGCCGCGAGCTGACCTTCGGCAACACCAGCGCGCTGTACGACAACGACATGGTGATGTACGACCACCAGACCAACAGCTACTGGTGGCACACCCCCGGACGGGCGATCGTCGGTGAGCTCGCCGGCGCCGAGCTCACCCCGCTGCCCTCGTCGATGGCCCACTGGGGGGACTGGCGTCGGCAGCACCCGGGGACACGGGTCCTGTCCACCGACACCGGGTTCGATCGCGACTACACCCGCGATCCCTACGACGGGTACCGACAGATCGTCAACGCCGGCCACCGCTTCTTCGACGACGCCGAAGCGTCGGTGTACGACGACCGGCTCGACGACGGCGACGAGGTCGTCGGGGTGGTGATCGGTGACGAGGCCCGGGCGTACGCGGTCCGCCGAATCGGTGACGCCGCAGTCAACGACGTCGTCGGTGAACGGCCCGTGGTGGTGTTCTCCCGTGCCCAGGGGCCGACCGGGACCGTCTTCGACCGTCGGGTCGACGGTGAGGAGCTCACGTTCGAGGCTTCGGACGGTGCGTACCGCGACCGACAGACCGGCAGCACGTGGGGGCCGGACGGGGTCGCCGTCGGCGGACCGTTGGACGGTGAGCGGCTCGAGCCGGTGGCGTCCAGGTCGACGATGTGGTTCTCCTTCGCCGCGGCGTTCGACGACGTCGAGGTCGTCGACGAGCCCGGGTGAGCCGCGGAGCCCGCCGGGCCGATCCCCGCCGACCACGTCCCGGCGGCGAGGCGGACCCGGGCGGCTCGGCCGGTCACGTCGGGGTGGCGGTCACCAACTCCGTCTCCGGGTGCGTGCGCGTGGGCATCAGCATGTTCTTCGCCCGGACCGAGCCGGCCACCACCACGGAGTACTCCTCGGGCCGCTCGATCACCGGGAGCCGTTCGGTCCACTGCTGTTCCGGCGGCAGGTCGAACAGCCACTCGTACTCCTTGCGCACCTCGCCGTCCGCGTAGAGCTTGCGCAACGGCTCGATGAGGCGTGCCACCGGCTCCTTGCCCTGCTGCCACAGGAAGCGTTCGAAGGCCTGCTTGCTGAACCCGGCCTCGGCGAGCGGGCCGGCGTGGGGCGGTACCACGATGAGGAGGCGTCCGAGCGGCACCTGGTGCGGGTGGTCACCGAACACCCCCATCATGTAGGAGTTGTTGTTCCCGCCGCTGTAGGAGGCGATCGCCTTCGCGAGCTGATGGCCGTCGACGTGCCCCTGGATGCTCAGGTCCCACTCGCCGCTGGTGAAGAACACGGTGACCGTGCTGTCGGTCGGCGCGTACCCCTGGGAGACGTGGTACGGCTCCCACGGAGATTCGTCCTCGTTCTCGGCGAACACGACGATGTTCTTCCTCGCCGTGCCGACCGAGTCCATGTCCATCAGCCCCGGCACCCACCGCGCGATGTTCTTCAGGCACAGGTGGAAGGCGCGACTGATCCGGGTGTTCACCGCGTTCTGCTGACCCGGACCGACGCAGCAGCGGCCGCCGTTGATCCCCAGCTGCTTCGCGACCGGCCCGTTGACGACCACGAGCGGGGCGTGCGCGCTGGTCGACATCAGCCCGAGGCGGAGCACGCTTCGTTGCTCACGGTGGGCGACGGCGCGCAGGATCGCCATCAGCACCGGCATGTCCTCGGGTTCGCACCCGGCCATCGCGGCGTTCGCCGCCACCTTCGCGACGGTGGCCTCGCCGTTCCCCGGTGGCAGGACACAGACGACGTCGCTGCCACGCCCCTCGACGCCGTCGAGGAGTCGAGCGACCCGGGACGGTGTCGGGGGCCAGACCGGGTAGCCGTCGGTCCAGTTCCGCTGGGCGAACGTCAGGTTGAAGACCTCGAACGACGTCCGGCCGTCGGACGCGGTGAACGACTCGTCGCTGGCGTCGTTCGTGGCCGGGCCGTCGAAGGCGTCGCGGTCGCGGTTGCCCTGCAGCAGGAGCATGAGCTCGTCGACGACCGGTTCGGTCTGGGCGATGGACTCCTCGACGGTGAGGTTGTTGTAGACCTTCGGTACGACGACGAACTGCTGGGTCGGCATCCCGAACGCCTCGGCGGTGGCCAGGATGTCGTGCTCGAAGCCTGCCGAGGCGATGACGACGGTGGGGGTTCCTGCGCGTTCCAACTGAACGCAGTCATGGACGATCCATGACGTGCACGAGCCTCAGTCAGCGGTGCAGGCCATCACGACGTCGCACTCGCGGCTGATCTCGTTGAGCAGCGTCGGCGGGCACGGCTGGGAGCCGCTGTAGAACTTCACCTCGAGGTCCGGGACCCGCTCCTGGATGAGCTCGGCCGCGTGCTGCAGGGCCACGTTGCCGTTGTTCTTCCCGTTCCACAGCAGGCCGAGGGTGACGCCTCCGTCCAGGCGCTCCAGGCGGGGCGCGAGCGCGTACGACGCCTCCCCGAACTTCACGGCGGTCGGGTTCACCACCTGCAGTTCGTCGGTGAGGTTCGGAGACGTGTCCGTGGTCGACATGCGGGTCCCTTCGATTCGATCGGCGGTGTGCCGTGCCACCGGTCCGCACCGGCGAGCCGGTGCCGAGCCTCGCACCCGGGGGAGGTGTCCGGCCGGATCGTGCGTTCGCCGACTCCGGCGTGCGGCAGCCGATCGTCAGGGTCGTCGGGCCGGACCCCCGGCTCCGGGGTGGCGGTCGTGTGGCAGACTCGTCGTCGTCCACGCCACCGGGTGGCGTCCGCGACGGGAGTGCGCATGGGTGATCACGCAGTCGACGAAGTCCTCCGCCTGATGAACGGCATGGTCGCCGGTGACGGCGGCCGGCTCACGCTCGAGGAGTACGACCCCGACGCCGGGGCGATCCGCGTGCGTTACGAGGAGGGCGTGAACGACGAGTGCGAGACCTGTGCGATCAGTGCCGAGATGGTGCAGGTCTTCCTCGCCGACTCCCTCACGGCCCACGGCGTCCAGGTCGGAGAGGTCACCGTCGAAGCCGTCGAGCCGACACAGGCGCCGTGACAAGCGGTGCGGTGGCAGCCAAGCGGTGCGGTGGCAGCGCCGCCCGGTAGGGGGGCTGAGGACAGGGCGCCGTCGACGTCGGCGGCGCGGGTCACGCCCGGCGTGCGCCCCGCGCCAGCAGGAACGACAGCAGCACGAACCGCCGCCCACCGGTGACCGGCAGCACCTCGTGCAGGTGCGCACCGGAGAAGATCAGCGCCTCACCGGCCGCCGGCCGGTACCGCGTCGCCCCGTACTCGGGGAAGCGCAGCTCGCCGCCCTCGTAGCCGTCGTTGAGGTTGAGCGTGAGCGCGAAGTGGCGATGTGCGGTGCCCGAGCTCAGGTTGTCGCGGTGCGCCTGGAAGAAGCCGGCGTCCTGAGCGTCGTAGCAGCAGATCTTGAAGCCCTCGAACCCGCCGGCCTGGAACGCGAACGCCTTGTTCACCTCGGGGATCACACGCCGGCCGATGTGCCGGGTCAGCTCGCGCAGCAGCGTCCGGTCGGTCACGGTGTGGTCGCGCCGACGCTTGAAGCGAACGTCGGTGGCCTCCGCCAACTCGCCCTCGACCACCGTCTCCACCCCGGTCTGCACCGCCCCCTCGGTTTCCCACACCCCGATGAGCCGCTCGCACCATCCCGGCTCCAGGGCGTCGGGCACGAACAGCACCGGCGCGGTCCGCGGGGCGGTTCCCAGATCCGGGAGAGGTCGGGGCAGCATCGTGGGCAGCTCGACGAGCGGGTCGGCGAGCTCGTCGAGCGGGTGGACCCCGGCGACGCGCACGTTGTGGTCGAGCACGACGGCGACGGGTTCGGCGACGTCGGCGAGCCCGTAGGCATCGTGCACGCGGCCGTCCTGGTCGACGAATTCGGCACCTCCCGCGGCGGGGTCGCGTGAAATCACGTGCACGGTGACGCGGTCGTCGCTGTTCGAGCGCAGCTTGCCCGCCAGCTCGATCACGTCGACCGGTCGGTCGGACGCCCCCCCGGGTTCCGCGGCCCCGGTGAACAGGAGCACGGCGGGTGCACCACCCACCACTCCGTAGAAGCGGGTCGGTGTGCCGTGGCGGGGCAGGGCGAAGTCGGGGGCGCGCTCGCCACGCCCGATGGCCCGATCGGTGCGCGTCACGCGAAACGCTCCCCGGCGTCGACAACACGGGTCACCGTACGGCGGCACCGAAACCGCGCGCAACCGCCCGGCGGGGGCTGAGAGCGAAGACGCGGAA
>SLDB01000113.1 GCA_007125475.1 Nitriliruptoraceae bacterium
AGGACGGTTCGCTGGTGCGCACCAGTGGGGGGTTCGCCCTCCCTGAACACGTCGACGCGGCGAGCCGTCAGCGACGTGAGCGCGCCGAGGCCCTCGTCGCCCGACTCGACGCCGAGCCGTTCGCCCCCCCGGACGTCGACGAGGTCGCCCGCGAGCTCGGCCTCGACCATCGTGAGGTCGCGATGCTGGTGCAGTCGGGGGAGATCGTCCGCAGCGGGAAGGTGACGTTCTCGCGCTCGGCGGTGGAGCGGGCCGCCGCGGTGCTGGCGGAGCTCGGCGCCGGCGGTCGTGCCTTCACCGCCTCGGAGGCGAAGCAGGCCTGGGGGACCTCGCGGCGGTTCGCGATCCCACTCCTCGAGCACCTCGACCGCACCGGGGTGACCCGGTTCGACGGCCAGCACCGCCAGCTGCGCTGAACCCGCCCGCCGCCGCAGCTTGACACCGGGTTCCTCAGTCGACGAGCTCGAACACCGCCTCGACCTCGACGGGGGCGTCCTTGGGGAGCACGCACAGGCCCACCGCGGAACGGGCGTGGACACCGTGGTCGCCGAGGACCTCGCCGAGGAGCTCCGAGGCGCCGTTGGCCACCAGGTGCGCCTCGGTGAACGACGGGTCGCTGGCGACGAACACGGTGAGCTTCACCACCCGGACCCGGTCGAGGTCCCCACTGACCTCCTGCGCGATCGCGAGGAGGTTGAGGCCACAGACCCGGGCCATCTCGATGCCCTGTTCGGTGTCGAGGTCGCGGCCGAGCTTCCCGGTCAACGGCAGGCGCCCGTCGACGACGGGGACCTGCCCGGCGGTGAAGACCAGCGATCCGGTGACCCGGTAGGGCTGGTACGCGGCCGCCGGCGTGGCGACGGAAGGCAGGGTGATCCCCAACTCGGCGAGGCGGTCGCGGGCCCCCATCATCCCACCGGCCGCTTGAAGTAGGCGACGTTCTCGGCGACAGCGACGAGCTCCCAGCCGTCCTCACCCCACTGATTCAGGATCTGCTGCAGCGCGTGGCTGATCAGCGGTGCGGTCGCGTACTCCCAGCGTGTCACTCGGGCTCCTGTCCGACGGTCCGGGTCGGTCGGGTCGGGACCGTGCGTGGCGAGACGATACGCACCCACGCCCCGGGTGGCCACCGTGGCCCCCCGGAGGTCCCCCGGGCGGGCGGTGAACCGGGTCACACCGCGGTCGCGACGCTCCCGCCACGGCGTTCGAGGAGGATCCGACGGTCGGCCTCGCCGAGCCCGCCCCACACGCCGTACATCTCTCCGTACCGCAGGGCGTGCTCGCGGCACGCGTCGATCACCGGGCAGTGGGCGCAGATCGCCTTCGCCGCCTGCTCACGGGCGACGCGCTCCCGCTTGGGCTCGAAGCGGTTCGGACCGAAGAACAGCGAGTCCTCCTCGCCCCGGCACCTCGCCCGCAGCTCCCAGCCCTCCGAGACATCGACCAGCTCCAACGCCCCGGCACTGGTACGCCGGGAGCCACTGAGGCGGTCGGGGCCGCTCGTCAACGGGACACCTCGTTACGTCGCGTGCCCGCACCCTAGGTCCGGCCCGGACGGGTGACTAGACCTCATTCGCTTGCCCAAGTGCAACACGTGGTTGCTATTGCACGCGGCCGGTGTCACGGGCCGGTGTCACGGGCCGGTGTCACGCCGCCGGTGTCACTCGGCGCGCGCGGTGTCTCCTTCGACCCCCTCGCGTGCACCGTCGGCCCCACCGTCGAAGGGTTCGACGAGGACGAGCGGCCCGTCGACCCCGTGGACCTGCACCGGCGTGCCGACCTTCACCCGCCGACTCTCCCCGGTCCACCGCGCCCGCCACAGCGCCCCGTCGATGTAGACGTGCCCCTCGGGGTTCAGCACGCTGCGCACGATCCCCGGCCGGCCGACCAGATCGTCGACCGAGACCCCCTCGGGGCCGGCCTGTGCCCGGAGCACCGTCGTCATCACGAACACGAAGAACACCAGGACCGTCAGTGTCGTCGCGGCGACCAGCCACCACGGCAGGGCCAGCGCCTCGTGGTCGTAGAACGCCACCGACCCCACGGCGAACGAGGCAGTCGCCGCCACGGTCACCGGTCCGAAGCCGGCGATCGCGGTGTCCAAGGCGTACAGCAGCAACCCCAGGACGACCAGCGAAACCGCCCACCACGTCACCGGCAGGACCGTGAGCCCGAACGCCCCGATCGCGGCGGTGATCACCCCGGCGAGTCCGGCGACGCCGAACCCGGGCTGGAACACCTCGAAGAGGAGCATCCCCAGTCCGACGACCAATAGGAGGTAGATGAACGGGGCCGTGGTCGCCGCGTGCAGGACACGGCGCAGCAGTCCCAGCGAGTGGAACCGCACCTCCACCTCGGCGGGACGGATGCGCAGCTGCTGCTCGGCCGCGCCGGTGTCCACCACGACGCCGTCGAGCTCGACCAGTAGCGGCTCGAGCCCCTGAGCACCGAGCGTCGCCACCCCGGCGTCGACGAGGTCTTCGGCGTCCACCGCCTCGCTGCGGAGTCGCTGAGCGAGTTCCTCGTCGGGCACGGCGGCGTCGAGCACCTCCTCGATGCGCTCGGCCGGGACGTCGTCGGTCGCCAGATCGATCGGGTCCAGGGGCCCGACCGTGGCGTCTGCGGCGACCGCCCGGACATCGGCGGCCAGCCACAACAGCGCCGCCGCCCCGGCGGCCTCGGCACCGGTGCCCAGCGGCCCGACGAACACCGCGATCGGGACGGTGGAGGCGGCGAAGTGATCCAGGACGTCGTCGACGTCGACGGAGACCCCTCCGGCGGAGGAGTACTGCAGCACGACCAGCTCGGCGGAGCCCTCGACGGCCGTGTCCACGACGTCACGGATCTGCGCCGTCACCGGGGGGTCGATGAACCCGCCGCGCAGCGGGAGGATCTCGACCATGCGCAGGTCGTCGCCGGACTCACCCTCGTCCTGGGCGAGGGCCGCCGACGAGGCGAACGCCGCCAGGACGCTGGCGAGGAACGCGGCCAGGAGGGCGAGGGAGAGTGCGCGACGCACGGCGGGAGCGGACATGCGCGGGAGCGTACCGAGGGCGGGTGGGCGCCCCGCCATTACGCTCGGTCGGTGTCGACGCCGACACCCGGCCGCACCGGGGTCGCCGCCGCACGAGGAGGGATCCGATGGCACCACCAGCTTCGTCGGACGACGGACGTCCGGGTGACGCCCAGCCCACCGGAGACGATCGTCGACCGGACCAGGGTCACCAGGAGCCCGGCAGCCAGGACCCGGCCGGCGACCGGGCCGGTGACACGGCCGGCGACACGGCCGGTGACACGGCAGGCGACGACCCGCCGCGCACGATGACCCCGGACGTCGCCCGGCACCTCAGCCCACCACCACCGCCGCGGCGCACCGGGGTGTTCCTCGACCAGGAGGACCTGCGGGTCCACGTCGGGGGGTTGCTGCGCACCATCCTCGGCGGGCACGAGGTCGACGCCTTCGGGAACTTCACCTTCACCCACGAAGGGGCCCGGATCTTCGTCACGGTGACGACGAGCCCGATGGGCCCCCAGGTCGGCGTGTTCTCCGTCACCAACCTCGAGGTCGAGTTCACCGCCGAGCTCGGCGAGTTCCTCCTCACCACGAACCACACCCTCGGGTTCGGCGCGTTCAGCTACGACCGGCCGAACCGCGCGGTGTGGCTCCGCCACACCCTGCTGGGAACCACCCTGGACCTGCCGGAGCTGCAGGCCGCGGTGGTGGCCGTCGCCACCACGGCCGCGGCCGTCGACGAACGCCTCCGTGACCGCTTCGGTGGCCGGACGTTCCAGGACGTCCCCGGCGAGGTGCAACGACGGATGGAGCCGCCGTCCCCCGACCCACCCGGCAGGCCCCCGAACGCCAGCGGCTACCTCTGATCCGCCGGCGACCGGTGCACCCCGCGGCTGCCCTTCCGGCCACCGGGCGTCGCCGGTGGCAGACACCACGCGACCGGTACCCTCAGCTCGGCGGCGGGGGCGGCGGGGGTGTCCGCCGACCCGTCAGGCACGACGGATGGTGAGGCCAGCACATGAGCGACGCGTCCACCCCACGACGCCTCGGGGCGATCGTGGTCAGGTTGGTCCTGCTCGTCGTGTTCAGCGTCGCCACCGCCTTCCTCATCGCCTCGTTCTTCCTCCCCGGCGCCCTGGCCGCCGACTCCTTCATGGCGGCGATCCGCTCCGACGTCCTCGACATCCCACCGCTCGACGAGGCCGACACCCCACCGCAGAACTCCTACATCTACGCCGCCGACGGCACCGAGCTGGCCGAGCTGACCTTCGAAGAGAACCGGGTCCCCGTCGAGCTCGACGAGGTCCCCCAGGTCGTGATCGACGCCGTCCTGGCGACCGAGGACGCCGAGTTCTTCGAGCACGAGGGGGTCCACCACCTCGCGATCGCGCGTGCCGCCCTGACGAACTTCCGTGCCGGCGGCATCGAGTCCGGGGCGTCGACGATCACCCAGCAGTACGTCAAGCTCACCTACCTCAGCCCGGAGCAGACCCTGGCGCGGAAGGTCGAGGAGGCGATCTACGCCGTGCGGGTCGAGGACGACCTCTCGAAGGAGGAGATCCTCGAGCGCTACCTGAACCGCAGCTACTTCGGCAGCGGCGTGTACGGGATCGGGACCGCCGCCGAGCGGTACTTCTCCAAGGAGATCGGCGACCTCGAGCTCGGTGAGGCGGCGATGCTCGCCGGGCTGCTGCGGGCACCCGAGGCGAACAACCCCATCAACAGCCTCGAGAACGCCGAGGCGCGCCGGGACATCGTGCTCCGCCAGATGGCCCACCACGGGTTCGTCTCCACCGACCAGGCCGCGACGGCCGCCGACGCCCCGCTCGAGGTGGAGATCTCCGAGCCTCCGGCACCCGAGTACCCGTTCTTCAGCCGGTGGGTCTCGCAGCTGCTGGTGAACGAGGGCACGGCGAGCCAGTTGGGGACCCAGCTCGCCGCCACCCAGGCGATGGGGGCGACCGTCGAGGAACGCCACCGCCGCGTGTTCCAGTCCGGGCTGCGGATCCACACCACCCTCGACCTGGAGATGCAGGACGCCGCCGAGGACTCCCTGCTGGAGTACCTGACCTACGAGGACGAACCCGCCGAGGAGGTCGCGCAGGAGCCGGCCGGAGCGATCGTCTCGGTCGAGCCGGGGACCGGGGCGATCAAGGCGATGGCGTTGGGCCCTCACGGCTTCGGTGGGTGCCGTTCCGACGACAGCTGGGTCGGTGAGCTCGATTCCGGTGAGCTGCTGTGCGACCGCACCGAGGTGAACCCGGCGGTCCCGGGCGGCGGGGGCTCGGGCCGGCAGCCCGGCTCGGCGTTCAAGCCGATCCTCGACACCGCCGCCCTGGAGGCCGGGATCTCTCCGGGTTACGTCCTCGACGCCCGCGGCCCGCGGGAGATCGACGGATGCCCGACCCACGACGGCGAACCGTACGAGGTCCGTAACACCGGCGGTGACGGCATCCTCGACATGTACGAGGCCGTCGCGCAGTCCAGCAACGTCTACCACGCCCTGCTCATCGCCGAGATCGGTCCCGAAGCCGCCGCCGACATGATGCAGCGGGTCAGCGGCTACCCCGTCCCCGAACGAGACGTGGTGTGCCCGCTGGCGCTCGGCGCCGGCTCGACCACCCCGATGGCGATGGCGACGGCGTACGCGACGTTCGCCAACCGTGGCGAGTACTGCGCCCCCCACCCGATCGAACGGATCGAGGACGCCGACGGCCGTATCGTCTGGGAACACGACCACGACTGCCGGCAGGTCGTCGACACCGAGATCGCCGACCGCATCGTCGACATCCTCGCCGGGCCGGTCTCCAGCGGGGGCACCGCACCGGTCGCCGACCTCGGCGAGTGGCCGACGCGTGGCAAGACGGGGTCGACGAACAACAACGTCGATGCGTGGTTCGTCGGGTTCGTCCGGCAGTTGGCGACCGCGGCCTGGGTCGGGTTCCCGAACACCGACCGCGTGTTCGCCTCCGCGGAGCAGGCCGAGGCCGCCTGCGGCGACGCCGCGGTCGAGGACACCTGTCGTCGTACCGCCGCCGACGCCCAGCGCCTCGTCGACGTCACGATCGGCGGCGAGCACTACTCGCAGGTGTTCGGTGGCTCGCTGCCGGCACCGATGTGGGCCTCGTACATGCGCACCGTCGTCGAACGCTACGAGCCCGAGAACTTCGTCGACCCCGGCCCGATCCCGACGGGGATGATCCCTGACCTCCTCGCGGCGGACGACCTCGAGGAGGCCGAGGACCTCGCCCGGGAGGCGGGGTTCCGACTCACCACCGAGGAGGTCGCCCACTGGCGGTCGGCGGGGACGTTCGTCGAACAGGACCCCTCGGCCGGGGAACGCCAGCCGCTGGGCTCGCGCATCACCCTGGGGATCTCCGACGGCGAAGGGTCGCCCCCACCGGTACCCGACGTCCTCGGCCTCACCCTCGACGAAGCCGCCGCGATCCTTTTCGACGCCGGGTACGACGTCTTCCACCGTCCCCGCGAGGTCGACGACGGCGACCTGGTCGACCGGGTCGTCGGCATGTCCCCCGGACCGGGTACGCCGCTGCTGCCCAACCGCGGGGACGACTCCGGGGTCACCCTCGACATCGGTGTCCTCGCCCCCGAACCCGAGGAGGAAGACGACGACGGGGACGACGGGGACGATGCCGACGGCGACGACGGGAGCGGCGACGACGGGGGCTCCGA
>SLDB01000385.1 GCA_007125475.1 Nitriliruptoraceae bacterium
GAACGTGAGGTGTTCGGCCGCCCGATCGGGCAGAACCAGGGGGTGCAGTTCCCCATCGCCCAGGCCTACGCCCAGCTGGAGGCCGCCAGCCTGATGCGCTGGAAGGCCGCCGACGACTTCGCCAGAGGCGACACGAAGACGCCGGCGCCGAACATGGCCAAGCTGCTGGCCTCCCAGGCGCTGTGGGCCGCCGCCAACGCCGCCATGGACACCTACGGCGGGGTCGGCCTCGCCGTCGAGTACGGCATCGAGGGCAAGTTCCGTGACGCCCGCCTCGCCCAGATCGCCCCGATCAACAACAACCTCATCCTCGCCGGCCTCGCCCACAACCACCTGGGCATGCCCAAGTCCTACTGACCACGCAGACGACCGCAGCACACCCCCACCTTGCGAGCACCGCCCCTGACGAGAGGCGCGACGATGAGCACCACCGATGCCGCACCCGCACCCGCTCACACCGGGCCGGCGGTCGACCTGACCAGCCAGCTGCTGGCCGAGCACGTCGTCACCCGCGCCTTCGCCTCTGCCGACGACGCCGGCTGGTGGCACGTGCGCCGCGCGATCGTCGACACCGTCGCGGTCGCCGTCGCCGGCCGGAGCGAACCGGCCGTGACCAAGCTCCTGGCGGTGCACGGCACCCCGGCGCTCACCCCGTGGGCGGTCCCGACCGAGGCCAACCGACCCGACGACGTCGCCCGGGTCAACGGCACCGCCGGCCACGCCCTGGACTTCGACGACGCCGCCCACGACGTCAACGGTCACCCCAGCGTCGTGCTGGTCACCGCCGTGCTGGCGATGGCCGCCGACGACGACACGCTGTCGGCGGTCACCGAGGCGTACGCCGTCGGTCACGAGGTGTGGGCGATGCTCGCCGAGGCGCTCCCCGGCGACGAGCACTACGCCAAGGGGTGGCACGCCACCTCGTCGATGGGGACGGTCGCCGCCGCCGCTGCCGTCGCCCGCCTGCGCGGCCTCGACGTCGAGCGCACACGCATGGCCCTGGGCACCGCCGCCTCGATGTCGGCCGGGAGCCGTCAGGCGTTCGGGAGCATGACCAAGCCGTTCCACGCCGGGATGGCAGCGGCGAACGGGGTGCTGGCCGCCAGGCTCGGCGAGGCCGGGTTCACCTCCGACGACCATCAGGTCGAAGGCCCGTTCGGCTACCTCGCTCTCCTCGGCGCCGACGGTGTGGCACGCCAGCCGGTGCACCCACCGACCGGCCCGGCGCTGCTCAGCCGGGTCGGGGTGAACATCAAGCGCTACCCCTGCTGCTACTTCGCCCACCGGGCGATCGACGCCGCGGTGCAGCTGCGCGACGAGGGCCTCGACGCCGCCGACGTCGCCGACGTCGAGGTGGTGGTCCAGCCCGAGGGGCTCGCCGCACTGCCGCACACCCGGCCGAGCACCGGGCTGCAGGCGAAGTTCAGCATGCAGTACTGCATCGCGGCCGGCCTGACCGGTGGGGTGCCGACGTTGGCGGACTTCGAGGACGACGCCACGGGCCGCGCCGAGCTCACCGACCTGCTCCCGCGGATCCGTCCCCGCGAGGCGGCGACCCCACCGGTCGGTCCGGCCGAGTACCCGGGCCGCTTCGCGGTGGTGCGGGCCACGACCCACGACGGCGAGGTGCGTGAGGTCCGGGTCGACACCGCGATCGGCGACGCCCGACGCCCGCTCAGCGACGAGGACCTGCGCGTCAAGGCGGCCTCGTGCCTGCGCACCGGAGGTGTCGGCGAGGCCGACGTCGACGTGGCGCTCGAGCACCTGGCCGCCCTGGACCCGGCGATGACGGTCGACGACGGTCTCGGTCCGGTGTTCACCGCCTCGCAGGGCTGAGGCGGGGACGGCTCACCGCACGATCGCCCGCCGCAACGTCACCGTGGCAAGCGCCGTGAGCACCACCGCGATCGCCGCGAGCACCCCGAGCTCGACGGCGACGTCGGCGACCCCGCCGTCGCGGCGGACGATCTCGGCCATCGCCGTGTTCGCCCAGCCGTGGGGGGTGAGCAACGCGATCTGGCGCATCCCCTCCGGGAAGAACTCCAGCGGCATCATCGAACCGCCGAGCGCAGCCGCCACCAACGCGATCCCGACCCCGGCACCGGAGGCCTGCGCGTCGTTGCGGGCCACCGACCCCAGCAGCATCCCGGCGGCCGCGGCCACGACGCAGAACAGCAGCACCAGCACCCCGGTGGCGAGCGGGTCACCCCAGTCGACGTCGAACCCGACCGTGGTGACGACGATGATGTAGAGGGCCTGGAACAGCGCGACGGCGAGCCGGCCACCGGCGAGGCCGGCGAGGACCACCGGCGTCGGCGCCGGGGTCGACATCATCCGGGCGGCGACCCCGTACTGCCGGGTCTGGATCAGCGCGGCGCTGCCGGCCAGCGACGTGAGGAACACGAACAGGAACAGCTGTCCGGAGGCGCCCAGGTCGAACTGCCCGAGCCCGGCGAACTCCTCAGCGAGGGCGTCCCCGCCGACCTCGGCGGCGGTGACGGTCACCGTCGCTACCTCGCCGCGGACGTCGTCGGCGAGGTCGACGAGGGTGGACGCCTCAAGGCCGGTGACGTCGGCGACGTGCCGGGCGGCCTGGCTCGCGGCGGCGTGCTCGGCGACCGCTGCCTCGACGACGGTGCGCAGGGACATCGAGGCCGAATCGGGCCGGGCGACGAACCCGATCGTGAACGGTTCGGCGGCGGCCAGCGCGGCGCCGTACCCCTCGCCGACGACGACCCCGCCGCCGAGGTTGCCGCGGGAGACCAGGTCCTCGAGCTCGTCGGCGTCGTCGACGCGGGTGACGTTGACGCCGCCTTGCTCGTCGAGGAGTTCGACGAGTTCGTCGGTGGCCGCCCCGTCCCCGACGACGCCGACCGGTGTCCCGGCGGTCCCCCCGAACTGCAGCCCGATGAACACGACCAGCAGCAGGGGCAGGACGAACACGAAGAAGAGGTTGCTGCGCTCACGCAGCATCCGGATCAGCTCGACGCGGCTGATCGCCAGCACCGTGCCCACCGCCGGGCCCACCGCCGGGCTCACCGCACACCCCGCTGCATCCGCAGCAGGCCCGGCACCGCGGTGACCAGGCCGAACACCAGCAACGCGCCGGCGGCCGGCAACGCCGACGTCCACGCCGGATCCCCCGCCAGGTCACCGAGGCCGCGCAGGAACCACCCGTGCGGCGAGACCAACGCGAGCTGGCCCAACAACCCGGCCCCCATCGGGAAGAACACCCCACCGGCGAGCCCGAGCACCAACGCGACGACCGACTGCAGGTTCCCGGCCTGCTCGGCGGTGTTCGCGAACGACCCGACCAGCGCCATCACCCCCAGGGCGGCGATCACCGCGGCGACGACCAGCACCGCGACCCCACCGACCGGCCCCCACGTCGCGTCGAGGACCGTGGCGCTGGCGACCGCCAGCACCGTCATCGACACCAACCCGAGGGCGAACGCCCCCAGGGCCTTGCCCAGGTGCACCGCCGAGATCCCGATCGGCGCCGCCAGCAGTCGCGGCAGGGTGCCCTGCTGCCGCTCCTCGAGGTAGCCGGTGACCCCGAACGTCACCGTGAAGAACAGGAAGAACACGGCCATCCCGGCGGCGAGGTAGGTGGTGCCGTCCAGCTGGCGGTCGGCGGCGGCCAGCTCGTCGACGCTGATCAGCGGCCCGGCTTCGGCGGCACGCTGGGCGACCTCCGCGAGGATCGCCGGGTCCAGATCACCGAGGTGTTCTCCACCGTCTGCGCCGGCACCAGCACCAGCAGCAGCATCTGCGTCAGCGCCCGCATCGGCATCAGCCTCGTCGCCAGCGCCCGCGCCAGCACCAGCATCTGCGTCAGCGCCCGCATCGGCATCAGCCTCGCCGCCAGCGCCCGCACCGGCACCACCACCCGCACCCGCGCCCGCACCATCCCCATCGACCTCACCGGCCGCGGCGATCACCACGGCGACCGCCAGCCCCGCACGGTCGATGCGGGTGGCGAACCCATCGGCGACCCCGAGGGCGACCTGCCCGGTCAGCGAACGGTCCGGGTTCACCAGCACGGTGAGTTCGCCGCCTTCGCCGGCATCGATCTGCTCGCTGAACCCCTCGGGGATCACCCAGGCGGCGCCGATCTCCTCCTCCTCGATCGCCCGACGTGCCGCCACCTCGTCGCCGAAGGCGGTGACCTCGGCGAGGCCCTCTTCGACCAGCGCGGGCACCACGCCGTCGGTGAACCCCTCGGCGACCGGGCCCCCGTCGAGGTCGACGACACCGGCGGTGAACCGGAACTCGTCCTGGCCGGTGAACACCAGGGAGAACACGTAGGTCAGCGCGAGCGGCACGACGAACGCGAACACCCACACGCTGCGGTCGCGGAGCCTGAGCTTCGCATCCTTGCGCAGGATCGTCAGCGCGGCGGCGAACACGACGTCAGTCCCGCAACGCGTTGCCGGTCAGGTGCAGGAACACGTCCTCGAGGTCGGGTTCGCGGACCTGCACCCCGGCGACGCTCGCCCCGGACGTGCCGACGGCGGCCAGCAGCGCCGGCAGCCGCCCCGCCGCCGCGTCCATCAGGCACACCACCTCGTCGCCTTCGGCGTCGGACGAACCCACACCCTCGACGGACTCGCAGGCGGCGGCCGCGGCGGAGGCGTCACCGACGACCTTCATGCGCACCACGTCCTGCTCGCCGATGCGCGAGACCAGCTCGCGACGGGTGCCTTCGGCGACGAGGCGGCCGCGGTCGATCACCCCGATGCGGTCGCACAGCCGCTCGGCCTCCTCCATGTAGTGCGTCGTGTACAGCACGCTGATCCCGTCGGTGGCGAGGTCCTCGACGGATGCCAGGATCGAGTTGCGGGACTGCGGGTCGACCCCGACGGTGGGTTCGTCGAGGATCAGCAGCCGCGGTTCGTGCAGCAGCCCGATCCCGATGTTCAGGCGCCGCTTCATCCCCCCGGAGTACTCACCGGCCCGGTCCCCGGCGCGGTCGGCCAGCCCGATCACCTCCAACACCCGGTCGATCCGGTTGGCGCGCCCACCCTTGTCCATCCCGTACAGCCGGGCGAAGAAGTCGAGGTTCTCCCGGGCCGTGAGATCCGGGTAGATCGCGAGCTCCTGGGGCACCAGCCCCACGTGACGCTTCGCGGCGCTTGCCCGCGGCGTCATCACCTCGCCGGCGACGAGGATCTCGCCACCGTCAGTGGCCAGCAACCCGGCGACCATCGAGATCGCCGTGGTCTTCCCGGCGCCGTTGGGTCCCAGCAGCCCGTAGGTCTCTCCGGCGCCGACCTCGAAACTGACGTCGTCGACGGCCTTGAGCTCACCGAATGCCCGGCGCAGCCCGGTGCACTGCAACACCGCGTCCACACGCCCTCCCCTCGTCGCCCCGACGTTCCACCCCCGGCGGGCCCTGCCGGAGCTAACCACCCCCGGTGGGGGTCATGCGACCACGCCGCGAACCTGCGTCGGCATCGCCGCTGTTGGTCACGTTCAACGCTGCTCTTCGGGTTCGGCGCTGCCCGTCGGGTTCGCCGCTGCCCGTCGGGATCAACGCTGCTCGCCGGGTTCGGCGCTGCTCGTCGGGATCAACGCTGCTCGCCGGGTTCGGCGCTGCTCTTCGGGTTCGGTGCTGGCCCTTGAGGTCAGCATTGCCCATCGGGTTCGGCGCCGGCCCTCGTGGTCAACGCCGTTCGTAGCGCCGGAGCATCGCACCGCCGCGGTCCTCGCGGTCAACGACGGTGTAGCCCGCGTCTTCGATCATCGCCTGCAGATCACCGAGGTCGCCCCGCCAGTGCGATGCCAGCAACCACACCACGTCCGCCTCGAGGCCATCGATCGTCGCTGCGTACACCCCGGAATCGTCGCGCCCCGGTGGCGGCACGTGGACCGCTCCGTCGGCGAATCGCGGCGCGAACCCCCACGACGAGGCGTCGTCTGCGGCGAGGTGCACCTCCTGGTCGGTGTACAGCGCGTACGCCCACGTCGTCGCCGGGTACACCACCACCTCGTCGCTGTCGGCACGTCGCGCGTCGAGCTCGGTGGCCAACGGGCGGACGTCGTGTTCCGGGTACCCATCCACCGGCGTCGCACCGACCACGAGGACCGCGATCCCCAGGGTGGCGACCCCCAAGGTGATGGCACCCCCCGGGGTGATGGCACCCGCCGGGGTGACGGCATCCGCCGGGGTGACGGCATCCCCCGAACCGTCCTCACCGCCGACACCACCGGCAGGCCGCAGCCAGCCCGTGGCTACCTCGCCGACCGCCGTCGCGACCAGCAGCGCCAACGCCGGGTACAGGTACAGGTCGGTGCGCCCGCCGCCGAGCGGCGCGAGGTGCACCGCGGCGAGCACGACCGCGATCAGCACCGGCATGGTCAGCAGCACCGCCGTCACCGGCCGCCGGACCACGACGACCACCACGCTCACGGCCAGCACAGCCACCGTGGCAGTGGGCGGCAGCGGCACCAACCCGGCAGCCACCCCTTCGAGGGCGCGTCCCAGGCTCGCGGCGAAGCCGGCACCGACGTCGAGGTAGTGGTCGGCCCAGAAGTTCTCCACCTCGGCGGTCACGACCGGCCGCAGCACCGCGAGGTACCACCCCAGGGCGAGCACCCCGTAGGCGGCCCCCGGTACCGCGACGGCCGGCAGGCCGGCGAACCGCGCCGGCACCGACACCACCGACGCCGACGGCGACC
>SLDB01000280.1 GCA_007125475.1 Nitriliruptoraceae bacterium
TCCATGCGGTGGGTCGGGCAGGCCGCGACCTCCAACCGGGTGATCGGCTCGGTGCGGCTCATCGTGGTCTCCTGCGGTGGTGGTGCCGGGGCGGCACCGGTCGGTGTCGGTCAGACGTTGAAGCGGAAGTGGACGACGTCGCCGTCGGCGACGATGTAGTCCTTGCCCTCGACCCGCAGACGGCCGGCGTCGCGTGCCGCCGCCTCCGAGCCGAGTCGGTCGTAGTCGTCGAACGCGATCACCTCGGCACGGATGAACCCGCGTTCGAAGTCGGTGTGGATCTCCCGGGCCGCCCGTGGCGCGGTCGAGCCGGCGGGCACCGTCCAGGCCCGGGTCTCCTTGGGGCCGGCGGTGAAGAACGTGAGCAACCCCAGCAGCGAGTAGGCGTGGGCGATGAGCCGTTGCAGCCCACTGGCTTCGACGCCGAGGTCGTGGAGGTACTCGGCCCGTTCGTCGTCATCGAGCTCGGCGAGCTCCGCCTCGACCTGGGCGGAGACCACGACCACCTCGGCGTCTTCGGTGGCGGCGGCGGCGCGGACCGCCTCGACGTGGTGGTTCCCGGTGGCGAGGTCCTCCTCGGCGACGTTCGCGGCGTACAGAACCGGCTTGTCGCTGAGCAGGGAGAGCTCGCGGCGCAGGGTGGGGTCGAGCTCGCCGGTGAACCCGCGCGCCACCGCGCCGTCGGCGAGGTGACGGTGGAGCGCCTCGAGCTGGTCTGCCTGGCGCAGGACGTCCTTGTCGCCGGACTTCCTGGCGCGCTGGGCACGCTCGAGTCGACGCTCGACGGTCTCGAGGTCCTTGAGCACCAGCTCGGTGGTGATCACCTCGATGTCGCGGGCCGGGTCGATGCTGCCGTCGACGTGGACGACGTCGTCGTCCTCGAAGCAGCGCACCACGTGACACACCGCGTCGACCTCGCGGATGTGGGCGAGGAACTGGTTGCCCAGCCCTTCCCCCTGGGAGGCGCCGGCGACGAGGCCGGCGATGTCGACGAACTCGATCGCGGTCGGGACGACCTTCGCCGACCCGGCCAGCTCGGCGAGGCGGTCCAGGCGAGGGTCGGGGACCCCGACGACCCCGATGTTGGGGTCGATGGTGCAGAACGGGAAGTTCGCGGCGTCCGCGCCGGCCTGCGAGACGGCGTTGAACAGCGTCGACTTCCCGACGTTGGGCAGGCCTACGAGACCGACCTGTACCGCCATGCGCTCCGCCTTGCCGTTCGAGCGCACCGCCGGCGGCGGCGCGCGTGACCCGGCACCCGTCGTCGGGGTGGTCGGGTCGTGCCAGGGGTGTGTCCGGCCGCGTCGTTCGGGCCCAGGAGGGATCGCCGGTGTGCGGAGGATGCCGCCGACGCGATCCGCTGGCAGAAGGCTACCGCCCTCGACGCCCGCTCCGGCCCCCGGTGGTGCGGGTCTGGCGGCCGGCCGTCGCTGGTAGCGTCCGGCGATCATGCGACTCCTGGTCACCCGGTGCTCGGCGACGTACGACGGCCGCCTCTCCTCCACGTTGTCGGAGGCCGTCCGCCTGGTGATGGTGAAGGCCGACGGCTGTGTCGCGATCCACGCCGACGTCGGTGCCTACAAGCCGTTGAACTGGATGAACGCCCCGAACTCCCTCACCGACGAGGGGGACCGCTGGGTGGTCACCAACCCGAAGGGCGAACGGCTGGTCATCGAGTTGCACGAGGTCCTCGAGGACGTCAGCTACGAGCTCGACACCGACCGCGGCCTCACCCTCGACGGGGTGGAGTCGGAGCTGCAGGCACTCCTCGCCGAGCACCCGGCGCACCTGGAGGTCGGGCTGACCTGCGTGCAACGCGAGTTCCGCACCGATCTGGGGCCGGTCGACCTGTTGTGCCGGGACCCCGACGGTGGCGCCGTGGCGGTGGAGGTGAAGCGGATCGGCGAGATCGACGGCGTCGAACAGCTCACCCGGTACCTCGAGCGTCTGCAACGCGACCCGCTGCTGGCCCCCGTCCGGGGGCTGTTCGCCGCCACCACCGTCCGACCGCAGGCACGGGTGCTGGCCGAGTCGCGGGGGATCGGCTGGGTCGAGGTCGACCTCGGGGTCCTCCGCGGCGAGGAGGAGCCCCACCCGCGCCTGTTCTAGCGCCGCGACCTGCGGAGGGCGGCCAGCAGCGAGGCGTCGCCGTGGACGGCCGCCTCGGCGAGGGTGAACCAGGCGACGTCGGGGGATTCGCCGTCGGCGGGGTTCGGGGTGGCTCCGCCCGGTGCCGACAGGCCGTAGCGCAGGTCGAGGTGGATGTGGCCCCCGGGCCCCGGGTGGACGTCGAGGTGCACCAGGCGCGGGCCGTCCGCCGGGTGTCGGGCGTCGACCCCGGTCTCCTCGACGGCCTCGCGTCGGGCGGCGTCGGCCGCCTCCTCACCCGGGTCGAGGTGTCCGCCCGGCTGCAGCCACACCCCGAGGCGCTTGTGACGGTGCAGCAGCACCCGGCCGGCGCCGTCACGGATCAACGCCGAGCCGGTGACGTGGACGGGACCGGAGTCCCGGTCGAACGGGTCGGCCAGACGTGCCAGCAGCCGCCGCGTGCGGTGCAGGGACGCCGCCTCGACGGCGTCGGCCGGGCGATGGGCGTCGAGCTCGGTGATCAACCGCGCCCGCCGAGGATCCTCGTGAGGCGTCCTGGCACCCGACGGTGAGGGGACGGGTCCCCGCGGGGCGCGGCTCACGCCCGGCGGTCGAGGCCGATCTCGGTGACCAGATCGGCCGGTTCCCGGCGTACCCCGATCACGAACGGCCCGAACTCCGCGTAGCGCACCGACGCCTCGTCGTAGCGCATCGTGTACACGATCGACTTCACGTCGGCGATGTCGTGGGCGAACAGCGAGACGCCGTACTCCCAGTCGTCCAACCCGGTCGAGCCGGTCACCAGCTGCAACACGCGCCCGGTGTAGGCCCGGCCGCTGCGGCCGTGCTCGCCCATCAGGCGCTTGCGCTCCTCGAAGTCCAGCGCGTACCAGTTGTCGTCACCCTGCCGCCGGTGCGACATCGGGTAGAAGCACAGCAGCGGCCAGTCCTCGGGCATCCGCGGGTGGAGCTTGCTCTCGGTGTAGGCCTCCATGCGTTCGGCGAACTGCTCCACCCGGCGCTCGAGCTCCTCGCCCTCGAGGCCTTTGGCGGCCATCGCCTCGCGGTACTGCTCGGGGGTGTCGGTGTAGGCGCTGCCTTCGGTGAGGGAGAGGTACGAGGACGTCAACGACACCGCCGGCGCCGCCGAGGTGGCCTGCACCTGGGTCTGCAGCTGACGCAGCTCGGTGACGTCCTCGTCGAGGGCCATCAGCAGCACGTCGCCCTTGTGACCGATCGCGGTGAAGACGTGGAGCTGGAGGCGTTCCTGCCACCGTTCGAGGACCGCGGCGAACTCCTTGGCGGCGCTGTCGGGGAGCTGCGGGACCGCGGCGTGGTCGACGGACAACAGCAGGTGCAGCACTCCCCAGCCGGTGCCGGGCGTGACGGGCGCGAGTGCCATGGCAGCTCCGAACGGCGCGGTGTCGGTGGGCTCTCCGGCATGCTACCGGCGCCTACTCGAGGATCTCCTTGCCACGCACGGTCCCGTCGACGTCGAGGTCGTACACCAGCGGGACCCCGGTGCCGAGGTTGAGTTGCAGCACCTCGTCCTCGTCGAGGTCGTCGAGGCGCATCACGATCGAGCGGTTGGAGTTGCCGTGCGCGACGACCAGGACGTCCTTGCCCTGGGCGATGTCGCCGAGGATCGCGCGCTCGAAGAACGGCAGGGTCCGGGCGGCGGTGTCCTTGAGCGCCTCGCCGTTCGGCGGCGGGGTGGCGTAGGACCGTCGCCAGATCAGCACCTGCTCGTCGCCGTACTTCGCGGCCGTCTCGGCCTTGTTCAACCCCTGCAGATCGCCGTAGTGACGCTCGTTGAGTGCCTGGTCACGGATCACCGGAGGATCGATCCCGGCGACCTGCTGGATCAGCGCCAACGTCTCCTGGGCGCGGGAGAGCGTCGAGGTGTACGCGATGTCGAAGCTGCGGCCGTGGAGGCGCTCACCGGCCGCCCGGGCCTCCTCGCGTCCGGTGTCGGTGAGCGGGACGTCGATCCAGCCGGTGAAGCGGTTCTCGAGGTTCCACAGCGACTGGCCGTGACGGACGAGGACGAGCGACGGCATCCGGGACCCTTCACGCGGCGGCGGGTGCCACGGCAGCGTACTCGTCGGATTCCGGCTCCCGGCCCGGCACAGGGGTCGGGTACGGTGCCGTCAATGGTGAGCCGCGTCCCAAGGAGCCCTCGTGAGCACCCCGGCCGGCGCCGACAGCTTCGGCGCGCGTAGTGAACTGACCGTCGGTGGCCAGACCTACGAGGTCTACCGGTTGGACGCCATCGACGGCGTCGAGCGGCTCCCGTTCAGCCTGAAGGTCCTGCTGGAGAACGTGCTGCGCAACGAGAACGGCACCACGATCACCGACGCCGACGTGCGGGCGATCGCCGAGTGGGACGCGGCGGCGCAGCCCTCGGCGGAGGTGCAGTACACCCCGGCCCGGGTGGTGCTCCAGGACTTCACCGGGGTTCCGGCGGTCGTCGACCTCGCCGCGATGCGTGAGGCGATGCTCGAGATGGGTGGTGACCCGGAGAAGATCAACCCCCTGGTCCCCGCCGAGCTGGTGATCGACCACTCCGTGGTCGCCGACGTGTTCGGCGTCGCCGATGCCCTGCAGCAGAACATCGACCTGGAGTTCCAGCGCAACCGGGAGCGCTACCAGTTCCTGCGGTGGGGGCAGGGGGCGCTCGATGGCCTGAAGGTCGTCCCCCCGGGGACCGGGATCGTCCACCAGGTCAACATCGAGCACCTGGCCCGGGTCGTGTTCGACGCCGAAGGCCCGGGCGGGGTGCGGCAGGCCTACCCGGACACGCTGGTGGGGACCGACTCGCACACCACCATGGTGAACGGCCTGGGTGTGCTGGGCTGGGGCGTCGGTGGGATCGAGGCCGAGGCGGCGATGCTCGGTCAGCCGGTGTCGATGCTCGTACCGCGCGTGGTGGGATTCAAGCTCGAAGGCGAGCTCCCCGATGGTGCGACCGCCACCGACCTGGTCCTGACGATCACCGAGATGCTGCGCAAGCATGGGGTGGTCGGGAAGTTCGTCGAGTTCTACGGCCCGGGTGTGGCCGCGGTGCCGCTCGCCAACCGGGCCACGATCGGGAACATGTCCCCGGAGTACGGATCGACGGCGGCGATCTTCCCCATCGACGAGGAGACGCTGCGGTATCTGCGCTTCACCGGTCGTTCCGAGGAGCAGGTCGCGCTGGTGGAGGCCTACAGCAAGGAACAGGGGCTGTGGCACGACCCCCAGCAGGAAGCCGAATACTCCGAGACGCTCACCCTCGACCTGTCCACGGTGGTGCCCTCGATCGCCGGCCCCAAGCGCCCCCAGGACCGCGTCGACCTGTCGCGGGCGAAGCACGCATTCCGTCACGCACTCCGCGACTACACCGATGACGAGCTCACCGGCTACGACGTCGAGGTCGGGGAGACCTTCCCGGCCAGTGACCCGACCACGCCCTCGGAGACCGACGGGACGTCTCCACCGCCGCAGGGCGATCCGTGTGACACCCCCTCGCAGCGCCCGTCGAACCCGGCCTCGGTCGCGCTCGCCGACGGTACGTCGTTCGAGCTCGACCACGGTGCGGTGACGATCGCGGCGATCACCTCGTGCACGAACACCTCGAACCCGGCGGTGATGCTCGGCGCCGCGTTGCTGGCACGCAACGCCGTCGACCGCGGTCTGCAGCGCAAGCCTTGGGTGAAGACGACGCTCGCCCCGGGTTCGAAGGTCGTGATGGACTACTTCGACCGTGCCGGGTTGACGCCGTACCTCGACAAGCTCGGGTTCAACCTCGTCGGGTACGGCTGCACCACCTGCATCGGCAACTCCGGCCCGCTCATCCCCGAGGTCAGCGCCGCGGTGCGGGAGAACGACCTCGCGGTGACCTCGGTCCTGTCGGGGAACCGCAACTTCGAGGGGCGGATCAACCCCGACGTGAAGATGAACTACCTCGCCTCGCCACCGCTGGTGGTCGCCTACGCCCTGGCCGGGTCGATGGACGTCGACCTCACCACCGAGCCGCTGGGCACCGATCCTGACGGCGAGCCGGTGTACCTCAGCGACCTGTGGCCCTCACCGGCCGAGGTCCAGGAGGTGATAGACCGGGCGGTGGCCACGGAGATGTTCTCCGACAAGTACGCGTCGGTGTACGAGGGCGACGAGGCGTGGCGTTCGCTGCCGACCCCCGAGGGCGGGACCTTCGCGTGGTCGGACGACTCGACCTACATCCGCAAGCCCACGTTCTTCGACGGGATCACCCCCGAGCCGGCACCGGTCGAGGACATCACCGGCGCCCGGGTCCTGGCCCTGCTGGGCGACTCGGTGACCACCGACCACATCTCGCCGGCCGGGGCGATCCAGCTCGAGAGCCCGGCGGGGAAGTACCTCACCGACCACGGGGTCCCGCGGCACGAGTTCAACTCCTACGGCTCCCGGCGCGGCAACCACGAGGTGATGATCCGCGGGACGTTCGGGAACATCCGCCTGCGCAACCTGCTCGCCCCCGGTACCGAGGGTGGCTACACCCGGGACTTCACCGCCGACGGCGAGGTCGCCA
>SLDB01000096.1 GCA_007125475.1 Nitriliruptoraceae bacterium
CCCGTGCGCGGCGTTGGTCGAGCCGGACCCCGGCGGCCTCGGCCGCCGAGCGCAGCGCGGCGTGCAACGTCGTGCGACGCACCCCACGTCCGGGCCCGTCACGGAACGGTGCCGCCACCGCGTGGTCACCGGCGAGGTAGCGGATCCCGGTCAGCTGTTCACCGGCGGGCTCGACCCCGAGGTCGGCGAGTGCCGTCACCGCGCCGGGCATCAGCCCCTCCCCGCACGCCTTGTCGATGACGCCAGCGCGCTTGTCCCACACGGTGACGTCCAACCCGGCGCGCACGGCGTGCAGCGCGGTGGCCAGCCCCGCGGGCCCGCCACCGATCACCAGCAGGTCGCTCACGGCGTCATCGGCGTCGCGAACGGTCGGCGGGCGTGTCGGCGGACATCGCCTGAAGCGCCCGGTTCTCGACCCGGATGCGTACCCACAACAGCGCGGCGTTGCACAGCGTGAACACCAGCGCGGTGATCCAGGCCGAGTGCACCAGTGGCAGGGCGATGCCCTCGACGACGACCGCGACGTAGTTGGGGTGCGACATCAGGCGGTAGGGGCCACCGGTGACGCGGGCCAGCCCCGGTACGACGATCACCCGCGTGTTCCACTGGCGGCCGAGGGCGGTGATGCACCACCACCGAAGCGCCTGCGCGGCCAGCACCAGCGCGAGCATCGTCCATCCCAGCGCGGGCACGAACGCCGGCTGTCGCACCCACACCTCGACCAGCGCGCCGACCAGCAGACCGGTGTGCAGCACCACCATCACCGGGTAGTGGCCCTGGCCCGACTCCACGCCGCCGCGTGCGAAGCTCCACGCCGCGTTGCGCTTGGCCACCACCAGCTCGGCGAGCCGCTCGAGGCCGACGGCGCCGATCAGCACGGTGAACCAGATCATGGCCCCCCCTGCGGCGCGCGTAGCAGCACCAGCTCGGAGCAGAACCCGGGCCCCATGGCCAGCATCAGGCCGTAGGAGCCTGGCCTCGGCGGCCGCTGCTCGAGGGTGTCGGCGAGCACGTGCAGCACCGAGACCGACGAGAGGTTCCCGATCCGGGCCAGCGAGTCCCAGGTCACCTCGAACGCCCCGCGGTCGACGCCGAGGGTGTGCTGCAGGGCCTCGAGCACCTTCGGGCCCCCGGGGTGGGCGACGTACCACTCGACGTCGTCGGCGGTCAGCCCGGCGTCGGCGAGGAACGCGGCGACGTCTTCGCCGACGTAGCGCTTCACCAGCGCCGGGACGTTGTTGTCCAGCACGATCTTCAGCCCGCTGGTGCCCACGTCCCAGCCCATCGTGCGCTCGGAGTCGGGGTAGAGCCGGCTGCGTGAGGCGAGCACGTCCGGCCGGGCCACCGCGGGAGAGTCATCGGCGGCCCGGGCCCGGTCGGCGCCGACCGCCACCACCGCCGCCGCGCCGTCGCCGAACAGCCCGCTGGCGACGAGGTTCGCCACCGAGGCGTCGTCGCGCTGCAGGGTGAGCGAGCACAGCTCGACCGCCATCAGCACGGCGACCTGGTCGGGGTGCCCGGTGAGGTAGTCGTGCAGCCGGGCCACCCCGGCGGCGCCGGCGACACAGCCCAGCCCGACCATCGGCACGCGCACGACATCTGGGCGCATCCCGATCTTGGCGGCGACGCGTGCCTCCAGGGAGGGGACGGCCAGGCCGGTCACCGTCGCCGAGACGATGAGGTCGACGTCCTGCGGGGTGAGTCCGGCGGCCTTCACCGCGTCGGTGACGGCCCGGGCGCCGAGCTCGACGGCGGCGTCGATGAACGCGTCGTTGGACGCGGTGAAGCCTCCCAGCTCGCCGTAGCGCTCCAGCGGCAGAGCCAGGTGCCGGCTGTCAACGCCGGCGTTGGCGTGCAGGCGCCGCACCAGCGCCTCGTCGACCGCGCCGCTCGTCAGCAGCGTGTGGGTGAACGCCTCGGTGATCTCCGCCTGGGTATAGCGGTGCTCGGGCAGCACCCCCTGCACGCTCAGGATCCGCGCACTTCGGGAACCGGCGCCTCCGGTTCCTGTCAGCGCCAGGTCCCCGACCGTCATGCGGCGGCCGCGGCGAGGAGTCCCACGTTGACCAGCGCGATCGCGACCGCGGCGGTGAACGGCGCCCGACCGCGGCCGAACAGCGCGACGGCGGCGAGCGCTACCACCGCTACCAGCGCCGTGCGGGCCCAGGCGGCCGGGGCGCCGGCGGGACCGAGGACCGCCACCGCCGAGGCGGTCAGCAGCAGCGCCGTGGCGACGAACCGACTCCGCCTGGCCCCCAACCGGTGCGGCAGCCCCTGGACACCGGTGGCCGCGTCGTCGTCGAGGTCGCGGAGCGTGTTGAGCACGTGCGCGGCGATCCCGAGCGCCGCCGCCGCACCGACCAGCCACCCCGGTGGCCACTGGGGCGGGGCGTGCGCCAGGGTGACGACGGCGGGGAGCCCGCCGAACGCCACCGCGTACGGCAGCCACGACCACGGCGTTGACTTGAGGTGGGTGTTGTAGAGGTGGCCGAATGCGACCAGCACCAGGTGGGTCGCCCCGCTGCGCCACCCGATGGCCAGCGACAGCACCACACAGGCGGCCGCCGTGACGACGAGCCAGCGCCGTACCAGCGACGGCGCGAGCTCCCCGGTCGCCAGCGGCTTGTCGGATCGGCCGACGGCGCGGTCCCGGTCGGCGTCGAGGAGGTCGTTGCCCCAGCCGACGGTGAGCTGGCCGGTGAGCACGGCCGCGGTGACGACGAGCCGCTGGCCGACGGGGAGGTCCAGGGCAAGGGCCAGCAGCGCCACGATCGTCGTGACCGCGACCGACGGGCCGAGGTGCGCGGCCCGCAGCAGCGGGGGCAGGGTGCCGGGACGGACCGCCTCCGGGCGCGTGGTCACCGTGCCGTCCGCGTCGCGGTGGCGGGTGCCGGAGGGGGCCGTTCGGCGGACCGTCATGGCCGCGACACTACGCGCCCGTCCCCACCGACGGCAACGGCCCGACGGGACGCGGCTGCAGCGGACCCGGTCGGTGACGGTCCAGGCGTGATCGGGCGGTGTCAGCGCCGCTGGTCCATGACCTGGAAGGTGGTGCCCTGCGGGTCCTCGAGCACGGCGAAACGTCCTTCGCCGACCGGCGTCGTGGGCTTGACGACCTGACCGCCGAGCTCCGTTGCTCGGCGCTCGCTGACGGTGCAGTCCTCGACCGCGAAGGAGACCGACCACACCGCCGTCAGCTCGGACGGCACTTCGTCGGGCATCGTCATCGCGCCGGCGACGAGCTCACCACCGAGCGTGAAGGTGGTATAGCGGACATCGCCGACGGTCCCGGTCGAGGCGTGCCAGCCGAACACGCTTGCGTAGAAGCTGATCGCGGCGCGAGGATCGCGGGTCAGCAGCTCGACCCAGCACACGGCGCCGGGCGCCGACGACAACCACGCGCCGGGGGTGTGGGGCCACTGACCACCCCGAACAGCGCTCCGGTGGGATCTGCCACGATCGCGATCCGGGCATCGGGGAGGTCGAAGGGCTGCTCCACGACCCGGCCTCCGACGTCTTCGACGGTCCTGACGATCGCGTCGACGTCGGCGACGTTGAACAGCACGGTCCACGTCGCCGGCATGCCCGCGTCCTGCGGCGGTGCCGCCATCATGCCGCCGACCTCGTGGCCGCCGATCGTGCCGATGTAGTAGTCGCCCATCGGTGAGCCGTGCGCCTGGATCGTCCACCCGAGCAGGCCCTCGTAGAAACGGGCCGCCGCCTGGACGTCAGGGACGGAGAGATCCACCCAGGTGGGTACGCCGTACGTCGTGGCCTCGACCATGTTCTGTCCTCTCCTGCCCTCCGAATCCTGTGGCTCCGAAGGTGCTCCCCGTCATCAAACGCGCGGAACCCTCCTCGCCGCCAGGGCCGTCCGCCCCGGGTCCCCCCTTCTCCTGGCCGATGCGCAGGAAGGCGTCCAGGGGCGCGGCCCGCGATCTGCTCGGCGATGGCAACCGCGCCGGGAACGTCGCGCTGGCCCAGCCTCGCGTGAGCCTGATGGGACCTTCGGCCCTTGACGCTGACTGTTCATTCAGTCAGCATGCGGCTATGAGCACCCAGACCCACTCCCCCCGAGCCGCGGATCGCACCGGTCGTGATCGCATCCTCGACGCCGCCATCACGCGGTTCTCCGCAGACGGGATGGCGGGCACGAGCCTGAAGGCCATCGCGGAGGACGCGGAGGTCTCGCCCGCGCTGATCGTCCACCACTTCGGCTCGAAGGAAGGGCTGCGCCGGGCCTGCGACGCCCATGTGCTGGACGTGCTCCGTGAGCAGCTACGCGAGGCAGCCGCCCAGGGCGAGCAGCTCGACGTGCTCGAGGCCTTCCGACGACGCCAACAGCGGCACGCCTCAGCACTTCCCTATGTGGCGCGGGCGCTGGCCGAGGGCGGCCCAGCGGTCGACCAGCTCGTAGACGAGCTCGCGGAGGAGACCGTCAGGGTGGCCGCGCAGCACGTGGCCACCGGCGCCTACGTGCCCAGCTCGCATCCCCGGGAGCGCGCACTGGTGCTGCTCATCTGGTCGCTGGGCGCGGTCGCGCTGCACGATCACGTGCGACGGCTGCTGGGGGCCGACCTGACCGGTGAGCCGGCGGCCCTGCTGCCCTACCTCCGCGGCGCCACCGAGATCCTGACCGAGGGCCTCTTCACCCCGGCCCTCCACGAACGCGTGCGCGAGGCGATCACGCGCCTGGAAGAGGAGTGACCACGATGGACGACGCGACCGTCATCTCCACCTCGGGCCTGGTCAAGCGGTTCGGGCACGTGCTCGCCCTCGACGGGCTGGACCTCGAGGTCGCCCGCGGCGAGGTGCACGGCTTCCTCGGACCCAACGGTGCCGGCAAGACCACCGCGCTGCGGGTTCTGCTCGGGCTGCTGCGGGCCGACGGCGGCACCGCCCGGCTGCTGGGTGGAGACCCGTGGGCCGATGCGGTGCCGCTCCACCGTCGACTGGCCTTCGTGCCGGGCGACGTCGAGCTGTGGCCGAACCTCACCGGGGGCGAGGCGATCGACCTGTTCGCCCGGCTGCGTGGCGGGTTCGACCAGCGGCGCCGCGACGAGTTGTGCGAGCGCTTCGACCTCGACCCGACCAAGAAGGGGCGCACCTACTCCAAGGGCAACCGGCAGAAGGTCGCGCTGATCTCCGCGCTCGCCTCCGACGTCGAGCTGCTGCTGCTCGACGAGCCCACGGCCGGGCTCGACCCGCTGATGGAGGCCGAGTTCCAGGACTGCATCCGCGAGGTCAAGGCCGCCGGCCGCACGGTGCTGCTCTCCAGCCACATCCTGGCCCAGGTCGAGGTGCTGGCCGACCGGATCTCGATCATCCGCCAGGGCGCCATCGTCGAGTCCGGCACCCTCGAGGAGCTCCGCCACCTGCACCGCACGACCTTCACCGTGGCCACCGAGCGCCCCACGGACGCGCTGGCGGAGCTGGCGGGGGTGCACCACCTCGAGGACGTCGACGGTCACGTGCGCTTCGAAGTCGACGGCGACCACACCGAGGAGGTCGTCCGCCACCTCGGCGAGCTGGGCGTGCGCTCGATCATCGCCCATCCCCCGACGCTCGAGCAGCTGCTGCTGCGTCACTACGGCGACGAGCGCTCCGCACGGCGCAGCGGCGCGGAGGTCGGGCGATGACCGCGCCGGCGGCGACCCGGCCCGACACGCAGGCCACGTCGGTGCCCGGGGCGAGCCCGCTGACGGGGGCGCTCACGCTCACCCGGTTCCTGCTGCGCCGCGACCGCGTCCGCCTGCCGGGGTGGGCGGCCGGCTTCGGGGCGTTCATGCTCTACCTCGTGGCGGCGATCCCCGCCGCCTACGGCACCGACGAGGAGCTCGGCTCGGCGACCCAGCTGTTCTCCGACCCGGTGGGCCGGCTGCTGGTGGGACCGGGGTACGGCTTCGACACCCCGACGCTGGAGCGGTTCGTCGCTGGCGGCTACGGGTTGTACTTCCTGCTGCTGGCCGCGCTGATGAACCTGCTGCTGGTGACCCGGCACACGCGGGTGGAGGAGCAGTCGGGCCGTGCCGAGCTCGTGCGCGCCAACGTCGTCGGCCGGCATGCGATGCTGACGGCCACGCTGATCGTCGCGGTGGTCACCAACCTCGCCGCGGCTGCGGCAACCCTCGCCGTCATGGTCGGTGTCGGCGGCTTCGCCGCGACCGGCTCGGTGCTGTTCGCCGCAGGGTTGGCAGCGGTCGGGCTGGCCTTCGCCGGGGTGACCGCGATCACCGTGCAGACGACCTCGTATTCGCGTGCCGCGGCCGGCATGACGGGCGCGGTGCTCGGGGCCGCCTTCCTGCTCCGCGCTGGGGGGGACATGGCCGAGGAGGGCGGCACGCTGCTCTCCTGGCTCTCGCCGCTGGCGTGGGGACAACAGACCGCCCCGTTCGTGCTCGACCGCTGGTGGCCACTGACGCTCCCCGTCGCCTTCGCCGCGCTCACCACGGTTGCTGGCTATCGGCTGTCTGCGCGCCGCGACCTTGGCGCCAGCCTGCGGGCCGTCCGCCCGGGCAACGACCGCGCCGCACCGCGGCTGGGCACGCCACTGGGCCTGGCGCTGCGACTGCAGCGGGGCAGCCTCATCGGCTGGACG
>SLDB01000188.1 GCA_007125475.1 Nitriliruptoraceae bacterium
AGCTCGGGGGGAAGGACTCGAACCCTCAATAACTGGACCAGAACCAGCCGTGTTGCCAATTACACCACCCCCGAAGGTGGGTGGCCGCGTCCGTCGGATCGTGCACGCTCACGTGCAGCCGCCGGCGACGGTCGTAGCCGGGCCGAAGGGTACGGCGGGGTCGTGTTCGGCGCAAAGCGCACCGGCTCGGCGTCGCTCACGCACCCTCACGGGCGCGTCGTGCCTCCGGGAGTGCGGCAGCGAGCCGGGCCAGCGTCCGCTCACGCCCGATCACCTCGAGGGACTCGAACAGCGGCGGGCTCACCGACGAACCCGTGGTCGCGACCCGCACCGGCTGGGCGACCTTCCCGAACCCGATCCCGAGGCGTTCGGGGAGCGACCGCAACGCCGCCTCGATCCCCTCCACCGTCCAGGGACACTCCGCGAGGACCTCGGCGGCCGATTCGATCGCCTCGACGGCTCCGGCCTTGGTGAACACCTTCGTGACACTGGCCTGGTCGAGCTCCACCCCGTCGGCCAGGAACGGCCGCGCGTAGTCACGGATCTCGTCGAGGCGCTGCATCCGCTCCTGCACCAGCGGGGCCAGGCGTCGCACCACGGCGGCGTCCTCGTCGCCCGCCGGTGAGGTGATCACGGCCTCGGCACCGTCGGTGCCGTCGAGGTGGGCGAGCAGGCGGGTGGTGAGCTCGTCGACGTCGAGCTGCCGGATCCGCTCACCGTTGAACGCCGACAGCTTGTCGACGTCGAACGCCGCCGGGGAGCGGCCGACGTCGGCGAGGTCGAACTCGGCGATCATCTCGGCGTCGGTGAGGCGTTCGCGCCCGTCGGCGGGGCCCCATCCGAGCAACGCGAGGTAGTTGCGCAACGCCTCGGGGAGGAAGCCCTGCCGGCGGAACTCCTGCACCGCCACCGAACCGTGCCGCTTCGAGAGCTTCCGGCGGTCCGGCCCGACCACGATCGGCAGGTGGGCGAACTGCTTCGGAGGCCCCCAGCTCGGGTCACGGGCGGGGAGCCCGACCTCGGCGAGGGCGTCGTCGATGAGGCCGTCGGTCAGGAGGAGCTGGTGGATCAGTACCTGACGCGGGGTGACGGAGAGGAGGTCCTCACCACGGCACACCAACGAGATCCCCTGCGCGACGTCGTCGACGGCGTTCGCCAACGGGTAGGTGCAGCTGCCGTCGGACCGGACGATCACCGGGTCGGAGACCGCCTCCCACGCGAAGCGCACCTCACCGCGGACGAGGTCGGTGACCACGACCTCGCCGTCGGCCGGGGTGCGCAGCCGTGTGCTGGCCGACCGACCCTCGCGGCGCAGGCGCTCCGCCTCCGCGTCGTCGTGGGCGAACTGCGCGGCCTTCACCACCGGCGGCCCGCCGTCACCGCCGGCACGCTGCCGCTCACGCCAGGCCTCGAGCTCCTCGGGGGTGCGGTAGTCGGGGTAGGTGTGCCCGGCATCGCGCAGCCGGCGTGCCACGGCGGCGTACAGCTCGCCGCGCGCCGACTGCCGGTACGGGCCGTGTCCACCGCGGTCGGTGATGGCACCGTCGGACAGGACGGGGCCCTCGTCCCAGGTCAGCCCGATCCACTCCAGGGCCTCCATCATCGAGCGCATCGACTCCTCGGTCGCCCGGGAGGCGTCGGTGTCCTCGATCCGGAACACGAACACGCCACCGTGGTGACGGGCGTGCAGCCAGTTGTACAGCGCCGCCCGCACGCTGCCGACGTGCAGCCACCCCGACGGCGCGGGGCAGAACCGCACCCGCACGGGCGGGTTCGACGTGCTGGAGCTGGCCTGGGTCACGTGGACCTCCGAAGGTCGGGCGTCGCCGGTCACAGGATCGCGGCCGGGGTGTAGGCCGCCGCGTGAGGGTGGCGGTCGGCCAGCTCGCCGACGGTCGCGACGAACGCGTCGACCTGACCCCCGGCGCCTCCGACGAACTCCAGCCGGTCGCCGAGGAGGTCGGTGAGCGTCGCCTCGTCGAGGGGGATGCGCGGATCGTTCGCCAGCCGCGTCACCAGGTCGTTGTCGCGCCGGCCGTCCTCACGCATCGCCAACGCCACCGCGACGGCGTGCTCACGGATCGCCTCGTGCGCCACCTCACGCCCGACCCCGGCCCGCACCGCGGCGACCAGCACCTTCGTGGTGGCCAGGAACGGCAGGTACCGCTCGAGCTCGGCCTCGATCACGGCGGGGTACGCCCCCAACTCGTCGAGGACGGTGAGGAACGTCTCGAACAGGCCGTCCGACGCGAAGAAGGCGTCCGGCAGCGCCACCCTCCGCACCACCGAGCACGACACGTCGCCCTCGTTCCACTGGTCCCCGGAGACCGACGCGACCATCGCCAGGTGGCCACCGAGGACGTGTCGCAGCCCGACGATGCGTTCGCAGGAACGCGAGTTCATCTTGTGCGGCATCGCCGAGGAGCCGACCTGGCCGTCGCGGAACCCTTCGGTGACCAGCTCCTGGCCGGCCATCAGCCGGATCGTCACCGCCAGGCTCGACGGGCCGGCCGCGACCTGGGTCAACGCCGAGACGACGTCGAGGTCCAGGGAACGCGGGTAGACCTGCCCCACGTTCGTCAATCGGCTGGTGAAGCCGAGGTGGTCGGCGACCCGCGACTCGAGCTCCTCGACGGCCGCCGGGTCGCCCAGCAGGTCGAGGAGGTCCTGCTGGGTGCCGACCGGGCCTTTCAGTCCGCGCAGCGGGTAGCGCGCCAACAGGTCCTCGACCCTCCGCATCGCGGCCAGCAACTCCTCGCCGGCGTTCGCGAACCGCTTCCCCAGCGTCGTCGCCTGCGCCGGGACGTTGTGGCTCCTGCCGGTGATCACGGTGTCACGGTGCGCGGTGGCGTGCGCCGCCAGCCGCACCAGCGCGGTGACGCACCGGTCGCGCACGAGCTCGAGCGAGCGCCGCACCTGCAGTTGCTCGACGTTCTCGGTGAGGTCGCGGGACGTCATCGCCTTGTGGATCTCCTCGTGGCCGGCCAGGGCACAGAACTCCTCGATCCGTGCCTTGACGTCGTGCCGGGTGACCCGCTCGCGTTCGGCGATCCGCCCGAGGTCGACGTCGTCGACGACGCGCTCGTAGGCGGCGATCGCGCCGTCGGCGACCGGCACCCCCAGGTCCGCCTGTGCCCTCAGCACCGCGATCCACAGTTCGCGCTCGAGCACCACCTTCCCGGCCGGGGACCACAGCTCGGCCATCGCCTCACCGGTGTAGCGGTGGGCCAGGACGTTCGGGATCGATTCCACCAGGGCTCCTCGGTGGGTGTCGCCGCCCACCGGGGCGGCGCAGCGTTCAGCCGCGGCCGTCGGGACGATCGTCGACGCGCTGGCGGTCCACGACCGGGTTCTCCAGTGCCCCGATCCCCTCGACCTCGACCCGGACCCGTTGGCCCGGGGCGATCTCGCCCACCCCGGCCGGAGTGCCGGTGAGCACGACGTCGCCCGGAAGCAGCGTGACGACGTGGGAGATCTCGCTGAGCAGGCGTGGGACCCCGAAGACGAGGTCGGCGGTGGTGCCGTCCTGGCGGAGCTCACCGTCGACGAACGAGCGCACCGACAGGTTCCCCGGGTCGAGGTCGGTGGCGATCGCCGGCCCCAGCGGGCAGAAGGTGTCGAAGCCCTTGGCCCGGAACCACTGGTTCTCGGAGCGCTGGAAGTCCCGGGCCGAGACATCGTTGGCGGCGGTGTACCCCAGGACGCCGGCCATCGCGGTGTCCTCGTCGACGCGCTGCAGCAGCGCCCCGATCACCACCGCGAGCTCGGCCTCGTGGTGGACCTCGTTCGTCAGGTCGGTGGGGAGCCGGATCGCCTCGTCGGGGCCGATCACCGATGACGACGGCTTGAGGAACAGCAGCGGGGAGTCGGGGACCTCGCTGTCCATCTCGGCGGCGTGGTCGAGGTAGTTCTTCCCGACGCAGACCAGCTTGGAGGGGATCACCGGGGCCAGCAGGCGCAGCCCCTTCAGCGGGACCCGCTCGCCGGTGGGGCGGTACGTCGAGAACGGGTGCGGCTCGATCACCGCGACCTCTTCGCCCTCCACGACGCCGTACACCGGCGTCGGACCGTGCTGGAACCTGACGAATCGGGTCATCTACCACTCTCCCAGTCGACACGCAGGATCGCGTGCGTGTAGGCGTCGGAGAGCGCGAGCCAGGACGCCTCGACGACGTTCTGGTGCACCCCGACGGTGTCCCACACCTGGGACCCGTCGGTGGAGCTGACGAGGACGCGCGTGGTGGCGTCGGTACCGGCTCCCGCCTCCAGGATCCTCACCTTGTAGTCGGAGAGGTGCACCTTGTCGAGCTGGGGCCAGGTCCCGTTCACCGCGTTGCGGAAGGCGTGGTCGAGGGCGTCGACCGGGCCGTTGCCCTCCCCGGCCCCGAGCTTGCGCTCACCGGAGACGTTCACGGCGATCAACGCCTCGGCCGGCCCCTCACCACCGTCACCGCCGGCGAGGCCTCCGGCGACGTTCACGCGGTAGTGCTGGGAACGGAACGGCTCGTCCTCTTCACGCAGCAACCCGGCGACCCGGCGCAGCAGCAGCTCGAACGACGCATCGGCGGCGTCGTAGGCCCACCCGATCGCGTCACGCCGCTTGACCTCGGCGAGGACGGCACGCGCCTGCTCGTCGGTGACCTCGAGGCCGAACTCCTTGGCCTTGAGCACGATGTTGGCCCGTCCGGCAAGCTCGCTGACGACCAGCCGCTGCTGATTGCCGACGGCGGCCGGGTCGATGTGGTTGTACATGTCCGGCGCCTTGGCCAGGGCGGAGGCGTGCAGGCCGGCCTTGTGGCTGAACGCGGTGTGCCCGACGTAGGGGGCGACCGAGGGGGTGGTCTGGTTGCACAGCTCGGCGACGTGGTGGCTCACCTCGGTGAGACGCTCGAGCTGGTCGGGGCCGACCAGCGGGATCCGACCCTTCAGTTGCAGGTCCGCGAGGATGGTGAAGATGTTGGCGTTCCCGCACCGCTCCCCGATGCCGTTCGCCGTCCCCTGCACCTGCACCGCGCCGGCCTCGATCCCCAGCAGGGAGTTCGCCACCGCGCACCCGCCGTCGTCGTGGAAATGCACCCCGACGTCGCAGGGCAGGTCCCGGACGAGCCCGGCGACGAGCTCGGCGACGTCCCACGGCATCGCCCCGCCGTTGGTGTCGCACAGGACCACGCACTCCGCCCCGGCCTCGGCGGCGACGCGGACGACGTCACGGGCGTAGGCCTCGTCCCGTGCGAGCCCGTCGAAGAAGTGCTCGGCGTCGAAGAACACGCGGCGACCGAGCCCGGCGAGGTACGAGATCGAGTCGGCCACCATCGCGAGGTTCTCGTCGCGGGGCACCCCGAGGGCCTCGTCGACGTGGTAGCCCCACGACTTGCCGACCAGGCAGACCACGTCGGTGTTCGCACTGACCAGGGCGTCGAGGAGCTCGTCCTCGGCGGCGGGACGGTTCGCCCCACGCGTCATCCCGAACGCCACCAGCTCGGCGTTGCGCAGGGTGAGCTCGCCGGAGGTGGCGCGGGCGAAGAACTCGGTGTCCTTCGGGTTCGCCCCCGGCCAGCCCCCCTCGATGTAGGACATCCCGAGCTCGTCCATGCGGCGCGCGACCCGGAGCTTGTCTTCGACCGACAGCGAGATGCCCTCCCGCTGGGTGCCGTCGCGCAGCGTCGTGTCGTAGAGCTCGAGGCCGTCACGAGGTGCGGGCAACGGCGCGTCGCCACCGGTGGGGGTGCTCATGGTGCTGCCTCCTCTTCGCGCCGTCCACGGCGCGCATCGCCTGGTCAGATTCAGGCCGGGAGGCGGGAGGTGCGGCGCTCGGAGGACACCGGGCCGCTTCCGCAGCCCGGCACACGCCGGCTACGGAAGCGGGGGAATAATGATCACGACGCAGCGCGGGGAGCCCGGGGTGACCCCGGGCCCGCTGGTGGGGTGCATCGGGTGACGCAACTCGTCGCCTCGTCGTGTCCGTGGTCGGTGCCGCATCGGGCACCGGCGTCCGGAGGTCACAGCCCCGCTCGTGAGCCGCCGCCCCACCGCGAAGTGGGACTCGACCAGCGTAGCGACGCGGCGGCACCACTGTCGAGCCGCGTCGACTCACTCGTCTTCGATGCGGAACCCGACCTGGAGGGTGACCTGGGTGTGCTGCGGCTCGCCGTTCTGGATCCAGCCACGGATCTCCTTCACCTCGAACCAGTCGAGGTTGCGCATCGTCTCGCTGGCCTTGGTGATGGCCCGACGGATGGCGTCGTCGACGCCCTCCCGACTCGAACCGACGAGCTCGATCTTCTTGTAGACGTTGGCCACGATGGGCTCCTGACGACGGGTGACGGCGGGCGAGGGGGACCGTAGCGAGCCCCTGGTCACGCCGCCGTCGCGACGGGTTCAGACCGCGACGACGTGGACCCAGTCGCGGTAGGCGGCGACGTTGCCGCGCACCGCGTCGAGGAACGTGGTCTGCACCGCTTCGGTGATCGGACCCCGGGTGCCGATCCGGGTGCCCGAGACCTCCCGGACCGGCGTGAGCTCGGCGGCCGTGCCGGTGAGGAAGATCTCGTCGGCCAACAGCAGGTCGGAGCGCACCAGCGAGGTCTCCACCACCTCGTACCCCAGGTCGCGGGCGATCCGGATCACCGCGTCACGGGTGATCCCGCCGAGTGGACCGTCGTGCAACGGCGGGGTGCGGATCACCCCGTCGGTGACCACGAAGATGTTCTCGCCGGTGCCCTCGGCGACGTACCCGTCCTCGGAGAGCATGATCGCCTCGTCGTACCCGGCCCGCAGCGCCTCGACCTTCGCCAGCGACGAGTTGAGGTACTGCCCGTTCGCCTTCCCCGCGGGGGGGATCGTGTTCTTCCCGATCCGCCGGTACGACGACACCCCGACGCGGACGCCGTTGATCAGTGAATCCTCGCCGAGGTAGCTCCCCCACTGCCACGTCGCGACCGCGATCTGGGGGGTGGACGGCAACGGGTTCAGGCCGATCTCGCCGTACCCGAGGATGATGGTGGGGCGGATGTAGCAACCCCCGCCGTGCCCGTTGCGGCGGATGAGCTCCTCGATCACCACGACGAGGTCGTCGACCGAGTACGGGACCTCGTCCAACGGGGGGTACAACCGTGCCGAACGCATCAGGCGGTCCAGGTGCGGCCGCAGTTGGAACACCCCCGGACCGTCCTCGGTCGGGTACGCCCGGATCCCCTCGAACACGCCGTAGCCGTAGTGCAGCGTCGGGGTGAGGACGTGCACGACCGCCTCGTCCCACGGGACGAATCGGCCATCCATCCAGATCTGCTCGGAGCTCGGGAACGGCATCGGCGTCACCCCTTGTCGGCGCGTCGGGTCAGCCCTGGGCGACGAGGTCGACGAGCTCGTCACCGACGTCGGCGGTGGAGTATTCCACGCCGTCGGGCGTGCGGCCCTGACGACGATCGAGGAGCGAGGCGATCGCGGACTCGACGCGGGCCGCGGCCGGCCCCTCCCCCAGGAACGCCAACAGCTGGCCGAGGCTCATCACGGTCGCGACCGGGTCGGCCTTCCCCGTCCCGACGATGTCGGGGGCCGAGCCGTGCACCGGCTCGAACATCGACGGCGCCGACCGGGTCGGGTCGATGTTCGCCGAGGCCGCCAGCCCCATCCCGCCCTGGATCCCCGCGCCGACGTCGGTGATGATGTCACCGAACAGGTTGTCGGTGACGACGACGTCGAAGCGCTCGGGCTGGGTGACGAAGTACAGGCACGCGGCGTCGATGTGCGCGTAGTCGCGTTCGACGTCGGGGTACTCGCCGTCGCCGAGCTCGTCGAACGTACGCATCCACAGGTCGCCGGCGTAGGTGAGGACGTTGGTCTTGTGCACCATCGTCAGCCGCCGCGCACGCGTGCGTGCCAGCTCGAAGCCGTAACGCAGGACGCGCTCGACGCCGTGCCGGGTGTTCACGCTCTCCTGGGTCGCGACCTCCGCGGCGGTGCCCGCGTACAACAGCCCGCCGGCACCGGCGTACACCCCTTCGGTGTTCTCGCGGATCACCACGATGTCGCAGCGATCGGGGGTCAACCCGGCGATCGGGGACGTCACCCCCGGGTAGAGCTTCACCGGCCGCTGGTTCACGAACTGGTCGAATCCGAACCGCAGCTTCAGCAGCAGGCCGCGCTCGATCACCCCCGGAGGGACCTGGGGGGTGCCCACCGCCCCCAGCAGGATCGCGTCGAAGGTCCGCAGCTCGTCCATCGTCTCGTCGGCGAGGACCTCGCCGGTGCGTCGGTAACGCCGCCCTCCGAGGTCGTAGGCGGTCCGCTCGGTGGTGAACCCCTCGAGCTCCTCGAGGCGGTCGAGGACCTTCAACGCCTCCCCGACGACCTCCGGGCCGATCCCGTCGCCGTCGAGGATCGCGATGCGGTGGGGCATGACGTACTCCTGCGTCGTAGTGGACGATCGCCGCCACTCTAGGTCCCCCACCCGGCGCGCCGGAGGTCGTCGGGGGCTACGCATCGTGAACGGTGCGGTCCGCAGGTGCCCCTGACGGGGCCGTCAGCCCGGATACCAGCCGATGTGCGCGTCGGGGATCGAGACCCGTTCGATGTGCCAGGCCTCCGTCGCCGATCCTTGGGACGGCTCGAACGCCACGTCGCGGAGGGTGACGGTGGCCACCGCCTCACCGTGGCCCTGCAGGGCGTGGTGGTCGTCGCCCTCGAGGGTGACCTCCAGGCGTGCGTCGCCCGACACGGCCGTCCACCGTTCCTCGATGTCGGGCCACTGCGGGTCGATGATGTCGGTGCACACGCGCTCCGCCAGTTCCTCACCGACCTGCAGCTCCACCTCGACCCCGTCGTCGGGGAGGGTGACCTCCTCGTCGTACGGCCCGTGGTCGAAGGCTCGCGTCGCCGCACCCTCCCACCGCACGACCACCAGGTGGCGGTCGTCGCCGGTGGCGGCGTACATCGTCGCGTCGGCGCACCCACCGGTCACCGACAGCTCGCTCCCGCCGACCGCGCCCGGCTCCAGGGGTCCCGCGCACGCGGTGACCACCAACACCATCAGCCCCAGCAGGGTTCCACCGCGGTTACCCGACATGTCACCGCCTCTCGCATCCTGCACCAACCCGACGCTTCATGGGGCCGTGGGGTTGCGCCGGAGATCCTCGACCTCGGGCACCGCCCCGTCGTATGGTCACGGCTGCGACCGACCGACGCGCCGTCGCAGCATGCACAACCGGCGCGCTCGGCACATCAGCCAGGAGGACGCCATGAGCCAGGGACCCCCACCGAACGACGGATCCGGGAGCGAACCGGACAGCGGTCACCAGGGCTCCACCGGCGGCGACGCCGATGCCGGTGGGGGTGCGGGGGCCGGCGACCGTCCACCGCCCCCGCCGGGGTCCGCGCCACCACCGGCGCCGCAGGCCCCGGGGGTCGCGAGCCGTGACGGGCAACCCGCCGACCTCGGACCACGCTTCCTCGCCCGCCTCATCGACGGGATCCTGCTGGCGATCGTCTACTCGGTGATCGTCGTCCCGGTGTTCATCGGCAGCGTGCTGGGGATGGGCGGCGGCTTCGGGTTCGGCGTGGGCGCCACCTTCGGCGCGACCGCGGTCGGGGCGATCCTCAACGCGGCGATCACGCTGGGCTACTTCACCTTCATGGAGTCCAGCCGCGGCCAGACCGTCGGCAAGATGCTCCTCAAGCTCGAGGTCCGCGGCCCCGCCGGTGGCACCCCGACCACCGAGGAAGCGCTGCGCCGCAACGCCTGGACCGCCCTGGGGATCATCGCGGTGATCCCGTTCATCGGGTGGCTGCTGGCCGGTCCGGCACAGCTCGCCGCGGCGATCTACATCGCGGTGACGATCAACAACGCCGCGACCAAGCAGGGGTGGCACGACACCTTCGCCGGCGGCACCCAGGTGCTGCACCGCGGGTGAACCCGGCGGCGCGGGGACGGCTGCGTACGGCGCTGCGCTCGGTCGCGCCGTGGCTGGACGCCGACGACGTCGGTCCGCGTGCCGTCGACGCCGGGGTGTGCGACCGCTGCTCACGCGCACCGCGGCTGTTGCCGACGTGCGGACCGGGGACGTTCCAGGCGGTGTGCCGAGCCTGCGCCGAGGTGCTCGGCGACGACGGCTGGTGTGACGGCCACCGCCACGACGGCGCTGCGGCGAGGGCGTGGGCCTCAACGCTCCCCGGACACTGGGCCGAGATCGTCGCACTGTGGTGGGTCGCCACCGGAGAGCTCGACGTCGACGACCGGTTCGCCGACCACGTCGACGCCGTGTTCACGCAGCCAGACGCGCAGGGTGGCGGCGTCGACGAAACGGTGGGCGGAGATCCCGAGCTCGCGGGCGCCGTCGACGTTCTCCGCACGGTCGTCGACGAACAGCACGGCGGCGGGAGGTAGTTCGAGACGCTCCAGCAGCCCGTGGTAGAACGCCGGCTCGGGCTTGCGGGCACCGAGGTGGTAGGAGGCGATCACCTCGTCGAGGCGGTCGCCGAGGTGCTCGTCGGCGACCTCGTGGATCCACACCGGGTAGTTCGACGCGGTCACCCGCCGCAGCCGACCGTCGAGCTCGTCGAGGAGGGGGGGCATCCCGGTGATCCAGCCGGTGCCGGCCCGGCGGGTGCGGTGGAACGCCGCCGGGTCGCACGGGATGCCATCGGCGGTGAACGCCGCCCAGAACTCGTCCTCGTCGATCTCGCCCCGCTCGAACGCCGGCCACAGGCCCGGCCGACGACGCCGGGAGAGCTCTGTGAGCGTCAACCCCGTCGCCGCCCGCAGGGCGTCGCGGAACGGGTCGGTGAGCAGGGTGTCCATGACGTCGAACGCGATGGCGCGGACGGTGGTGCTCATCGCGCCGCCCCGGTGGCCGTCCACCGAGCCGTGGCACCGGCCACCACCCGGTCGGGGGGAGCCGGCTCGTACCCGGAGGCGACGGGGGTGTCGCCGAGGGCGGGGTAGCGCTGGGAACGCACGTCGTGCAGCGGGAGCCCGAGGAACCGCTCCCCGAGCCGCCGGAACCGCTCGGCGTCACCGGTGGTGAAGAACGTGTGCCTCCCGGGGGCCGGGCCGTCGTTCAGCCACCCGGTCCGCTCCAACAGCTCGCGCACCTCGAACGCGGTCTCGTCGGCGCTGGAGACCAGCGTCACCGAGCGCCCGACGAACTGCGAGATCGGCCGGGCCAGGAGCGGGAAGTGGGTGCACCCCAGCACGAGGGTGTCGACCCGGGCGGTGAGGAGGGGCTCGAGGCGTGACCGGATCACCGCGGTGACCTCGGGGCCTTCGGTCACACCCCGCTCGACGAGCTCGACGAGTCCGGGACACGCCAACGTCGTGACGTCGAGGCCGAGCTCCAGGCGGGCGTTGGCCTCCTCGTACACCCCGCTCGCGGCGGTGACCGTCGTCCCGATCACCACGGTGCGCCCCGTACGTGACACCGTCGCGGCGGCCCGCAACCCGGGCTCGATCACCCCGATCACCGGGATCTCGACGTGCTCACGCAACCACGGCAGCGCCGCGGCGGTCGCGCTGTTGCACGCCACGACCAGCAGTTTCGCCCCGACCTCGACGAGGTGCTCGGCGATCGCCGTGCTCGAGCGCCGCAGTTGCTCCGGGGTCCGCTCGCCGTACGGGTAGCGGGCGGTGTCACCGACGTAGACCAGGTCCTCGCCCGGTAGGAGGTCGGCGACGGCCTGCAGCACCGTGAGCCCGCCCAGACCACTGTCGAAGATGCCGATGGGACGTTCACGCACGCGCTGCAGGCTCCTCTGACGACCGTTGGTGCGACGGTAGCCGGCGAACACCCGACGACGGTGCCACCGCCGCGGTCTCGTGCAGTAGGTTCCCGACGTCCACGACGACGGAGGTGGCCGCGTGCCCGCCGTGAGATGTGCGGTGCTCCCCGAAGAGGGGTTGCACAAGCTCGAAGGCCAGTTGCAGCGGCTCCACGAGGCGGTGATCGCCGGTGGCGGCGAGATCACCGACCCGGGTGACGCCGAGGCGGTGATCTGGGCCGCCCACGACGCCCCCGACGCGCTGCGGCAACTCCTCGCCGACAACCCCGGGATCCGCTGGGTCCAGCTGCCGTTCGCCGGGATCGAGCCGTACGTGGGAGTCCTCGACGACGACCACACCTGGACGTGCGGCAAGGGGGTGTACGCCGAACCGGTCGCCGAGCACGCCCTGGCGTTGACCCTCGGCGGGATGCGCGGGATCTCCCGGTACGCGCGTGCCTCGTCCTGGAGCGCGCCGTACGGCAAGAACCTGCTGGGCGCCGAGGTCTGCATCCTCGGCGGCGGCGAGATCACCCGCTCGCTGGTGCGGCTGCTGTCACCGTTCGGCGGGTCGATCACGGTGGTGCGCAAACGCCCGGACGCGATCGACGGCGTCGACCGCGTCGTCGGTGCCGGCGCGTTGCACGACGTCCTCGGCGACGCCGACGTCGTCGTCCTCGCCCTGGCCCTGACCCCGGAGACGCACGGGATCATCGACGCCGCGGCGCTGTCGGCGATGCGCGACGACGCCTGGCTGGTGAACGTCGCCCGCGGCCGACACGTCGTCACCGACGACCTCGTCACGGCGCTGCGCAACGGCGAGATCGGCGGGGCTGCCCTCGACGTCACCGACCCGGAGCCGCTCGATGAGCGCCACCCGCTGTGGGGGCTGGACAACGTCGTGATCACCCCGCACGTCGGGAACACCCCCGAGATGGGCTTGGAGCTGCTGGCCCGGCGCATCACCGAGAACGTCGCCCGGTACGGCCGGGGCGAACAGCTGTTGGGGCCGGTCCACCTCGAACTGGGGTACTGACGATGGCCTCGGAGATCGAGGAGGCCGCCCTGGCGGCCATCCGTGCGACCGGAGAGCCGTTCGACGTCGTCGAGATCGACCCGGAACTCGCCGACACCGCGGCGTTCTGCGAGGCCTACGGCTACCCGATGGAGGCCTCGGCGAACTGCATCCTGGTCGCCTCCAAGGACGACCCGCCGGTCCTGGCCGCGTGCCTGGCACTGGCGACGACACGACTCGACGTGAACAAGCGGGTCCGGAAGCTGCTGGGGGTGCGCAAGCTCTCCTTCGCCCCGGCGGAGCTCACGCGCCGGGTCACGGGGATGGAGATCGGCGGGGTGACCCCGTTCGGGCTCCCTGGCGAGCTCCCCCTGTACGTCGACGCCCGGATCGGGGACCTCGAACGCGTCATCGTCGGGGGTGGTGGCCGGGGGCTGAAGCTCGACGTCCCCCCGGCGGCGCTCGCCGCCGTCGGCGCCGAGTTCGTCCCCGACCTCGCCGTCGAGGCCGGGTGAGCCCGAGCGCCGGGCCGGTGGACAGCGACGGAGGCGGGGACGACCCCGTACTAGCGTGCGCGCCGACCCGACGGGGAGGGCGAGGTGACCAGGTGCGGGCTGTGCGCCGAGGAGATCCAGGATTCCGCGATCGTGTGCCGGTTCTGCGGCGCGGAGCGGACCGCCCAGGGGTGGGCACGTCCGGTGACCGCGGCACCGGCGACGACGGCGCCGGTCACCAACGGCTACGCGGTCGCGTCGCTGGTCCTGGGCATCGTGTGGGTGTACTGGATCGGATCCATCCTGGCACTGATCTTCGGGTACAAGGCCCGCAGCGACATCGACCGCTCCGGTGGGACCCAGTCGGGTCGCGGGATGGCGATCGCCGGGATCGTCCTGGGCTGGATCGGCGTCGCCACCCTCACACTGATCATCCTGCTGGCCTTCGGCACCGCCGCGACCGGCTGGTGAGACGACGAGGACCCGCACCCGCCCGTACCCCGGCGGGGGCCGGCCTCCGCCCGGCGCCCTGCAGATCGCTCAGGGGGTGGGCACCCGGGGCCGGAACGTCTCACGCGCGGCCTCGTAGGCGGTGATGTCGTCCTCATGCTGCAGCGTCAAGGCGATGTCGTCGAGGCCGTTGAGGAGGCAGTGACGGGTGTGCGCGTCGATCTCGAAGGTGACGTCGACACCCTCGAGTTCACCGACCGGAGGAGCCGAGACGCGCTGCGCCTCGAGGTCGACGGTGACCTCGACGTCGGGGTCCGCCGCCACCAGGTCGAACAGGTGGCGGACCACGTCGGGGGGGAGGGCGACACAGACGACCCCGATCTTGCCGCAGTTGGTCCGGAAGATGTCCGCGAAGCTCTCGGCGATGATCGCCCGGAACCCGGCGTCCTCCAACGCCCAGGGGGCGTGCTCACGTGACGAACCGCACCCGAAGTTCCGCCCCGACAGCAGGATCTGTGCCCCGGCGTGTTCGGGGCGGTTCATCGGCCAGGACGGGTCGGGCGAGCCGTCGTCGAGGTAGCGCCGCTCGGCGAACGCGAACGGCCCGAACCCGGTCCGCTCGACACGCTTGAGGTACTGCTTGGGGATGATCAGGTCCGTGTCGACGTCGTTGAGGTCGATCGGGCAGGCCCGCGAGGTGATCGTGGTGACCGGTTCCATGCTCACAACTCCTGTCGGACGTCGACGATGTACCCGTTGACCGCGGCGGCCGCGGCCATCGCCGGGGAGACCAGGTGGGTCCGCCCCCGGAAGCCCTGCCGGCCTTCGAAGTTCCGGTTCGACGTCGAGGCACAGCGCTGGCCGGGCTTGAGCTGGTCCGGGTTCATCCCCAGGCACATCGAGCACCCGGGATCCCGCCACTCGAACCCGGCTTCCACGAGGATCCGGTCGATCCCCTCGGCCTCGGCGGCAGCCTTCACCAGCCCCGAGCCCGGGACGACCATCGCCTGCACACCCTCGGCGACCTTCCGGTCCTTGACGACCTCGGCGACGGCACGGAGGTCCTCGAGGCGTCCATTGGTGCAAGACCCGATGAACACCACGTCGAGGGGGAGGTCGGCGAAGCGCTCACCACCCTCGAGGCCCATGTACTCGAACGAGCGCGCCCACTGCTTCGCGGTGGCCTCGTCGGGGGCGTCCTCGAGGCGCGGGACGCGTTCGTGCACGGGCACCGACTGCGCCGGAGTCGTCCCCCAGGTCACCGTCGGGGCGACGTCGGAGGCGTCGATGGTGACCTCGCGGTCGAACTCGGCGCCGTCGTCGGTCGCCAGTGAGCGCCACGCCTGAAGCGCCCGCTCCCACTCCGCGCCCTGGGGCGCGAGCGGCTTGTCCTTCAGGTAGGCGAACGTGACCTCGTCCGGCGAGATCAGCCCGGCGCGCGCACCTCCCTCGATGGACATGTTGCACACCGTCATCCGCCCCTCCATCGAGAGGTTGCGGATCGCCTCACCGCGGTACTCGATGACGTGCCCGACGCCGCCGTCGACGCCGATCTCGTTGAGGATGTGCAGGATGAGGTCCTTGGCCACGGTCCCGACCGGAAGCTCGCCCTCGAGGTTGATCGCGAGCGTCTTGGGCATCTTCTGCGGCAGCGTCTGGGTGGCCAGGACGTGCTCGACCTCGGAGGTACCGATCCCGAACGCCAACGCCCCGAACGCGCCGTGGGTGGCGGTGTGCGAGTCACCGCACACGATCACCGCTCCCGGCTGGGTGAGCCCGAGCTCGGGCCCGATGATGTGGACGATGCCCTGGTTCCGGCTCCCGAGGTCGAAGAGCTTGATCCCGAACTGTTCGCAGTTGGCGCGCAGCGCCTCCATCTGCACGGCGGAGAGTTCGTCGTCCAGCGGGACCTCGCCGCTGGTCTGCCGCGGGTCGGTCGGGACGTTGTGGTCCATCGTGGCCAACGTCAGGTCGGGGCGGCGCACCGTCCTGCCGGCCTGCCGCACGCCGTCGAAGGCCTGCGGTGAGGTCACCTCGTGCACCAGGTGCAGGTCGACGTAGAGGAGGTCTGGTTCCCCCTCCGCCCGGCGCACGACGTGCTGGTCCCAGATCTTCTCGACGATCGTCTTCGCAGCCATCTCTTCCCTGTCGGTCTGCCGGTGCACCGGCGTTCGTCTCCACCGCGCTCGCGCGGCGACGTCACCATCGGCTTCAGCGTCCCCGGTGCGTCGACGGGGTGTCGACGCGACGGTGTCACCCGCCGGCGAGCTCGAAGGGGCCGGATCCCAGCAGCTCGAGGGCGTGCCGAGCACCGCGACCGGCGTCGGCCGGGTCGGGAACGGGGCTGGTCACGTCGCGCATCGGGTGAGTGTGGCGCGAGGGGCACCGGTTGCGCAACTACCGGTCCCGCCGGCGCGCACCGCGCCGGGTACGGTCCGTGCGTCCCGCCCCCCGCGAGGTCCCGTGACCAGCATCGCCGCGATCCCTCCCCCACCGATCACCGGGTTCGAGATCGGACCCTTCGACCTGCGCCTGTACGGGTTGCTCATCGCCGTCGGTGCCCTCCTCGCGTTGCAGATGACGGTGCGCCGCTACCACCGTTTCGGTGGAGCGTCCGAGATCGCGGAGAAGGCGGGTCTGGCCGCCCTCGGTGGCGGCTTCCTGGGCGCGCGCATCGGCTACGTCATCCCCCGGTTCCTCGGCGACGGCGAGGGCGACGTCACGCCGTTCATCGAGCGGCCGTGGGAGATCCTCGCGATCTGGCAGGGAGGGTTGGCGTTCTTCGGTGGCCTGGTCGGCGGAACCCTCGCCGCGGCGCTCTACCTGCGGTTGCGGAACGGCAGCTACGCGGCGATGGCGGACGCCGCTGCACCCGCGCTCCCCCTCGCCCAGGCGATCGGTCGCTGGGGGAACTACTTCAACCAGGAACTCTTCGGCCGACCCACCTCGGTGCCGTGGGCCCTGCAGGTGGAGGCCGACCCCGCGGCGCGGGCGGGGTTCCCCACCGAGCGGTTCTTCCACCCGACGTTCCTGTACGAGTCGCTGTGGAACGCCGGACTGGTCGTGGTGATCCTCCTCATCGACCGGGCCGGGTGGCTGCGCCGCCGTGGCTCGCTGATCTTCGTCTACCTCATCGGCTACGGCGTCGGACGCGGCTGGATCGAAGCGCTCCGGGTCGACACCGTCGAGCGCTACCTCGGCCTGTCGCGGAACAACTGGATCGCGATCGCCGTGGTCGTGATCGGGGTCGTGGGCCTGCTGTGGTGGGAACGGCGCGGCACCGCCGACGTCGACTCAGCCGTCGAGGAGGAGTCGTGACGGCTCGCGGCACGCCGTCGTGACGTCGGTGAGGAAGCGGGCGGCCTCCGCCCCGTCGCAGGCCCGGTGATCGAACGACAGCGTGAACCGCGCGGTGTGCCGTGCGACGACGTCGTCACCGACCACCCACGGACGCCGCCGGATCGCCCCCACCCCCAGGATCCCGGCCTCCGGATGGTTCAGGATGGGGTCGCCGTCGTCGACGCCGAACGCGCCGTAGTTGTTCAGCGTGAACGTCCCGCCGCTGAGCTCCTCGGGGCGCAGCGAGCCGGCCCGGGCACGTGCGGCGAGGTCCTCGACGGCCTCGGCCAGCTCCCAGACCGCAAGCCGGTCGGCGTGCTTGACGTTGGGCACCACCAGGCCGCGGGGGGTGTCGACGGCGACCCCGAGGTGGATCTCGTCGAGGAGGGCGATCTCACCGTGCCCTTCACCGCCACCGTCGCGGTGGACGCGTGCGTTCAGCATCGGGGTGCGGCGCAGCGCTATCGTCACCGCCCGCATCACCAGCACGGTCGGGGTGAGCCGCACCGTCATCTCGCGCCGCGCAGCCTCGGCGACGAGCTCGTCACGGCACGTCAGCAACCCGGTGACGTCGACCTCGACCGAGCTGGCGGCGTCCGGGATCTCGCGCCGGGAGCGCTCCATCTTCTCCACGATCCGACGCCGCACCCCCCGGATCGCCTCGACGTCGCCGGCCCGGCGTCCACGGAAACCGTCGCCGGGGCGTTCGACCGCCGCGGCACCGGCATCGTCCGGGTCGCCCCGGTGGGCCGCGGCCAGGACGTCCTCCTCGGTGACCACGCCGTCCGGGCCCGAACCCGGGGCGATCCGGGCGAGCTCGACACCGAGCTGCCGGGCGAGGTGCCGTACCGGGGGCTTGGCCAACACCGGTGCGTCCTCGTCGGGCGGCGCGGTGGGTGCGCCCCGGCTCCGCCGCCCGCCCCCGTCGTCACCCCCCGACGTGTGCCGGCTGCCGTACCCCACCAGCGGCGGCGGCTCCTCGACCCGGCGGCGGGTCCGGGTCGCCGAACGGACCTCAGCGTCCCTGGAGGCTTGCGCCGGACCGTCGCCGGCGTCTCCGACGGCGGGTCGGGGCTGCCCATCGGCGTCGTCGCCCGCACCGGCGTCGGCCGGGTCGGTGACCTCGACGCGTACGAGGACCTCCCCGACGGCGATCTCGTCACCGACGGCACCGAGGCACTCGACGACGACACCGGCGAACGGCGAAGGCACGGCCACGGTCGCCTTGGCGGTCTCCACCTCGGCGACGGGCTGGTTCAGCTCGACGTGATCGCCCACGGCGACGAGCCACTCGACGAGCTCGGCCTCCTCCAGGCCCTCGCCGAGGTCCGGGAGCCGGAAGTCGCGGATCTCCCCCACACGCGCCTCCTTGTCAGTACGTCAGTGAGCGCTCGACCGCGTCGAGGAGGCGGTCGACGTCCGGCAGCCAGTACTCCTCGAGCATCGCGGCCGGGTACGGGGTGTCGAACCCGGTGACCCTCAGCACCGGCGCCTCGAGGTGGTAGAACGCCGCCTCCTGGATCCGGGCGGCCACCTCGGCACCCATTCCGAGGGTGCGCGGGGCCTCGTGAACGACGACGGCCCGGCCGGTGCGCCGCACCGACGCCGTGATCGTGTCGGTGTCCAGCGGGGAGAGCGATCGCAGGTCGACGACCTCCAACGACCAGCCGCGGGCCTCGGCGGCCTCGGCCGCCTCGAGCGCGGTGGCGAGCATCGGCCCGTAGCACAGCACGGAGACGTCGCGGCCGGGGCGCCGCACCACCGCCCGGTGCATCGGCTCGGTGCGGGCGGGGAGCTCGGCCTCCCCCCGGCTCCAGTACCGCCGTTTGGGCTCGAGGAACACCACCGGGTCGTCGGAGGCGATCGCCTCACGCAGCAGCGAGTACCCGTCCTGTGGGGTCGCCGGGGTGACGACCTTCAGCCCTGCGGTGTGGACCCAGTACGTCTCGGGGGACTCCGAGTGGTGCTCGACGGCGCCGATCCCTCCACCGTAGGGGATCCGGATCGTCACCGGGAGCCGCAGCGTCCCGCGGGAGCGGTTCCGCAGCTTCGCGAGGTGGCTGACGATCTGCTCGAACGCGGGGTAGCTGAACCCGTCGAACTGCAACTCGGGGACGGGGCGGAAACCGTACATCGCCAACCCGATCGCGGTGCCGATGATCCCCGACTCGGCCAGCGGCGTGTCGAAGCACCGTCGCACCCCGAACGTGTCCCGCAACCCGTCGGTGATCCGGAACACGCCTCCCAGCCGCCCGACGTCCTCACCGAGGACCAGGACACGGTCGTCGTCGGTCATCGCGTCGTGCAACGCCGAGTTCAACGCCTGGGCGAGGGTGACGGTCATCGCGGCGCCTGCCCGCGCTCGCCGAGCTCCCGCTCGAGGAGGGCGGCCTGCTCCTCGAAGTGCCCGGTCGGATCGACGTACACGTGCGAGAACAGCTCCCGCGGGTCACCGTGGGGGGCGTCGTAGAGGCGTGCGCGCACTTCGCCGGCGAGTCGCGCGGCGGCGTCCTGGACCTCGCGCTCCGCGGCGTCGTCGAGGAGGTCGTTGGCCCGCAGGTACCGGGCCATCCGCAGGATCGGATCTCGCGCCTCGGCGGCCTCGACCTCCTCGCGTGGGCGGTAGCGATCCGCGTCGTCGGAGGTCGTGTGCGCCTCACGGCGGTAGGTCACCGCCTCGATCAGCGTCGGTCCCTCACCGGCCCTGGCCCGGTCGACGGCCTCGCGGGTCACCGCGTAGGTCCCGAGCACGTCGTTGCCGTCGACCCGGACCGCCGGGATGCCGTACCCAACCCCCTTGTGCGCCAGCGTCGGCGCCGCCGTCTGCTCCTCGACCGGGACCGAGATCGCGTACTGGTTGTTCTGGACGAAGAACACCACCGGGGCACCCATCACCCCGGCGAACGTCAACGCTTCGTGGGTGTCGCCCTCCGAGGTCGCGCCGTCGCCGAGGTAGGTCACCGCCACGATCGGCGCCCCGTCGAAGAGGGCGCCGAGGGCGAAACCCACGGCGTGCAACGCCTGCGTCCCGATCGGGATCGACGGGGGCGCGAACCCGTGCTCGTGGGGGTCGTGGTCGGCGAGCCACGTCCCGCGGTTGAGGTGCAGCAGCCGCACCGGATCAACACCCCGGACCATCCCCACGCCGAGCTCCCGGTAGGAGGGGAACACCCAGTCGGCGTCGGCCAGCGCGGACGCCGACCCGACCTGCGCCGCCTCCTGGCCGAGGCCGGAGGCGTACACGCCGAGCTGCCCTTGCCGCTGCAGGTGGATCGACTCACGATCGACCGCCCGCACCACGTTCATCCAGCGGTACAGCTCGCGGAGGGCGTCGTCACCCACCTCGGCGGTGTACCGCGGGTGCTCGTGCCGCACCCCGTCGGCGTCCAACAGCTGCACCAGCTCGTCGGCGGGCAGCAACTCTTCGGCGGTGCGGCGTCCACGCCGGTGCGGATCACCCGACGCCGGTTCCCGCTCGTCGACCACCTACCCTCCCGTACCTCGGGCGCCGCGGTCCGTTCCCCGGCGCTTCCGACGTCCCCGATCCTAGCGCCACGGCCGGTGTCACCGGGCGGAAACGGGGACCACCGCCCCGGCCTGCGCATCACCCCTCCGGGCGGTGTCCCCAGCGGGGAACGCCCGGGCTCACCCGGCGTCGGCGTCCGTTCCGGTGGCGTCGGCGTCCGTTCCGGTGGCGACGTCGGCCGGCACGCCGGCACCGACCGCGTGCACCCC
>SLDB01000387.1 GCA_007125475.1 Nitriliruptoraceae bacterium
CGGTGACGAAGGACACGGCCCGCCCCGGTGATGCGGCGTCCCGGTGCTACGGCGGCGCCCCGCGTCGATGGTCACCCCGGCGCTACGGCGGCGACCCACGTCGGTGGTCACCCTGGTGGTACGGCGGCGACCCGCGTCGGTGGTCACCCCGGCGGGGTCACGGCGCGCGGCGGCCCCGGGCACCGGTGATCGCCCCGAGGATGAGCAGCACCAACGCGATGATCAGTACCCAGCGCAACGCCTCGACGAAGAGCCCGACGCCTCCTACGACGAGTGCGAGGATCAGCAACAGCAGGGCGAGACCCATCGGGTCTCCTTTCGCAACGGCCGCACCCTCATGGTGCGCGGGTCCATCCAATAAACCACGGATCACCACCCTGGCGGACGGCCATCGCGGCCGAGTGGCCGGGCACCTCACCCGGTTGCGCTGGACGCCTGGCGACCACACCGAGCACCGGCAGGCGCCGCGAGGTCACCGACCCGGTGGCGGCGTCGTCGGGTCGTCGTCGGTGCCCTCGCCGGCCTCGGTGCCGCCTCCCCGGTCGGCCTCGGCGAGGGCCGCGACGACCTCGGCGTCCGAGGTAGCGGTGAAGTCGTCGTAGGCTTCGCCGACGGCGAGGAACCCGCGAGGTGTCGAGAGGCAGACGACCTCGTCAGCGACCTCCCGGAGACGGGCGGCGGCGGGTCGCGAGGCGACGGGTGCCGCCACGACCACGTGGGCGGCGCCGCGGGCGCGCAGCACCTCGACGGCGGCGCGGGCGGTGGCCCCTGTCGCGATCCCGTCGTCGACGACGATCACGGTGCGGTCGTGGACGTTCCGTGCATCGCGATCGCCGCGGTAGCGACGCAGACGCCGTTCGAGCTCGGCGCGTTCACGTGCGGCGACCGCCTCGACGGCCGCATCGTCCATCCCCACGCGCGACGCCAGTCGGGAGTCGACGATCGTGACCCCGTCCTCGGCGACGGCGCCGACGGCGAGCTCGGGCTGATGCAGGGCACCGACCTTGCGCACCACGAGGACGTCCACCGCCGTTCCGAGCTCGGCCGCCACCTCGACGGCGACCGGCACGCCGCCGCGGGCCAGCCCGAGCACGACCGGGTCGTTCGCGGTCAGGTGCCGCAGGGCACCGGCCAGCGCACGCCCGGCGTCGCGGCGGTCACGGAAACGCACAGCCCTCCCTGCCTGGCCCGGGTCGATCGTGGGTGCCGTCACGGGCCGTCACCGCCCAGGATGGCACGAAGACCGCGGGGCAGCACCTCACCTCACTGGTCGGGAAAGAGCCGGGTCGGCGACGTCACCGGTCGGTCGGCGTACCGTGCACCCGGACACGGAGGTCGCCGTTGTACACCCCGCCCGAGTTCGCGATGGACGGCGCCGCCACGCGGCGTCTGCTCGGCGATCCGGGGGCCGTCGACCTGGTGACCGCCACCGATCACGGGCTCGTCGCGAGTGTCGTGCCGATGATCTTCGCCCCCGAGGTCGGCGAGCACGGCGCGTTGCAGGGCCACCTCGCCCGCGCCAACGACCATTGGCAGCACCGGGTGCACGGCCCGGCGCTGGCGATCGTGCGTGGGACCGACGGCTACGTCACGCCGTCGTGGTACGCGGCGAAGGCCGAGCACGGCCGGGTGGTGCCGACGTGGAACTACCTCGTCGCCCACGTCCGCGGGCGTCTCGTCGTCCACGACGACGCCGCCTGGGTCGAGAGGCTGGTGCGCCGGCTCACCGCTTACCACGAGGCGGACCGCGACGCGCCCTGGTCGGTGGACGACGCACCGCCCGGCTACCTGCGGCGGCAGCTCGCCGCGATCGTCGGGGTCGAGGTCGTGATCGAGCGTGTGGAGGCGAAGGCGAAGCTGAGCCAGAACCGGTCCGACGAGGACCGTGCCGGGGTGGTCGACGGCCTGCGTCGGCGTGGGGACGCCGCGCTCGCCGAGGCGGTCGACGCCGCCCGCCGTACCCCAGGGCGGTGACCGCGGCGGTGCGGCGGTCAGCGTCGCGTCGGTGCCGGGGCGAGGAGCCCGAAGACGGCGACGAGGGCCGGAAGCACCGCCAGGACGGTGAGGACCTGCACGTAGCTGCCGGTGGTGTCGTGCCCGACGGCGAGGAGGAGGGGGCCGAACGCCGTGGAGGCGACCATGACCGCGGTGACCACCCCGCGGATCGCCCCGAGGTGACGGATGCCGTAGAGCCGCGGGAACGAGGCGGCCTCCAACGACCGCGCCGACGCCCCGGCGGCACCCAGGACGACCCCGTAGGCCACCGCCGGCGCCCCGGGCCCGAGGTAGCCGACGGCGAGCATCGCGGTGGCCAGCAGCGTCATCGACCCCAGCAGCACCCAGCGTGCGGCGACGCGGTCGACGAGGACCCCGACGACGACGGTGGCGAGCAGACCCGCCGCGGTCTGGGGGAGGAAGTTCGCGGCCGCCTCGACCGTGCTCAACCCCTGCTCGCCGAGGAGGTCGATCTGGTGGAACTGCATCGCCGTCCCGATCATCCCGGTGGTGGCCACCGCCCCGGTGACCGCCCAGAACATCGGGGTGCGCACCGCCTCGCCGCGGGTGAACGCGGCGTCATCGGCGGCGCGGTCCGCCGCGGCGGAGGCCGTCGACGGCGGCTCGCCGTCGACGTACTGGCCCACGTCCGCGGGGCGGTCGATCATCCCGAGGCCGCCGACAGCGGTGAGCACCAGGATCGCCACGACGCCCAGGACGATCCAGGTGGCCCGCCACCCGACGAGCCCGATCACGAACGTGGTCGCGAGCGGGAACAGCGAGATCAACGCGGTGCCCAGCGCCGTCGTCACCCCGATCGCGAGCCCGCGGCGGCGTCGGAACCACGGTGCCACCGCGGTGGTGGCCACCAATGGCAGCGCCCCCTGTCCGAGCATCCGGATCCCGACGAACCCGAGGGTGAGGGCCACGATCCCGCGGACGCCGGCGATCGCCGCGAGCACGACGCCGAAGCCGGCCCCGATGAGCAGGACGGTGCGTCGGGGGCCGTGGTCGTCGACGAACCGGCCGATCCTGGGCATCGCGGTGGCCCCGGCCAGGGTCCCGATCAGGTACGCGCTTGAGAACTGGGCGCGGGAGAGCTCCAGTGACGCCAGCATGGGGTCGATGAGGACGCTCACCCCGGCGGTCTGCCCGGGACCCGAGACCCCCATCACCACCGCCGCCAGGACGACCATCCGCCAGCCGCTGAAGCGCCCCCGCCCACCGTCGGGCGCCGTTGGCTCGGGTGCGTCGTCGGGTGGCTGCACGGCTGCGGCCTCGGCTCGGGTCCGTCCCGGGTCCCGCGCCCGGGTCCGGCGTGGGCGCCCTCCTCTGGTCCGGCGTGCGCCCCGTTCTCGGGTCCGGCCCGGGTCCCGCTCGGGTCCGGCTGAGGAGGTTTCCCGGTCCGCCCGGCACCGCCTGGTCAGGGACCGGACCGGGTGGTGGCCATGGGTACCCGGCGTGGATGCGAATCACCCGTCGACGCGGGAAGGTAGCCGCGCGGGGTGGCTGCGCGCGCCGGGCGGTCACGTCCCGGGGGTAGGGTCGGCATCGGGCGCCGTCGCGACACCGCCGTCGCGACACTGCCGTCGCGACACCGCTCTCGCCACTCCGCCCTCACCGCCCCGGGGAGCCAGCCGTGCCGACCGTCGCCTGCCCGACGTGCGGGGAGGACGAGGCGCTCCGAGGCGAGTCGTCGCAGGACGCGATCCTGCTGCGCTGCGAGCGGTGCGGGGAGCGCTGGGACCGCGACACCCGACCGGTGTGCCGGGTGTGCGGCGCCGACGACATCGAGGGGATCCCGACCTCGACGCTGCAGGAGTCGGGGCGGGCCGGGGTGCGCACCCCGTCGGGGGTGCGGCTGGTGTACTACTGCTGGGCGTGTCGCAGCCACGATGTGCGATCCGCCTCGCCGCTGTCCGGACCGCAGCCGCCGCCGGGTCGGAGCACCGACGTCCGGGCGATCCGCGACCGGAACCGCTGAGCCGGTCGGAGGCGGCCCGACGCGGTCCGCATGGGGAGAGGTGTCCCCGGTTACCAACCGGCCCGCGGACGGCTCGGAGCCGCGAGGTGACGGCGATCAACCGCGGCGGCGTCGGGGAAGATCTCCGCCGCCGCGGTTCGGGCTCACCCGAAGCGTCCGGTGACGTAGTCCTCGGTGCGCTGATCGTTGGCGCCGGTGAACACCGTCTGGGTGTCGTTGAACTCGATCAGCTCGCCCGTGCGCGCGCCGTCGGCGTCGTCGATGTCGACGGAGAAGAACGCGGTGTGGTCGGAGACCCGCGAGGCCTGCTGCATGTTGTGGGTGACGACGATCAGCGAGTACGTCTCGGCGAGCTCACGCATCAGTTCCTCGATGCGGAGCGTGGCGATCGGGTCGAGCGCGCTGCAGGGCTCGTCCATGAGGATCACCTCGGGGTTGGTGGCGATCGCCCGTGCCATGCACAGTCGCTGCTGCTGGCCCCCCGAAAGGGCGAGCCCGGAGGCCTTGAGCTTCCCCTTGACCTCGTCCCACAGCGCCGTGGCCCGCAGGGAAGCTTCGACGACGTCGTCGAGCCCCTTCTTCTGACCGTTCAGCCTCGGCCCGAACGCGACGTTGTCGTAGATGGACTTCGGGAACGGGTTCGGCTTCTGGAACACCATCCCGATTCGGCGGCGGACCTCGACCGGGTCGACGTCGGCCCCGTAGATGTCCTCGCCGTTGAAGCGCACCGAACCGTCGATACGCGCCCCCGGGATGAGGTCGTTCATCCGGTTGAACGCGCGCAGCAGCGTCGACTTCCCGCATCCACTGGGTCCGATGAACGCGGTGATGCGGTTGCGCGGGATCGGGAGGGTGACGTCGCGGATCGCGGGCACCCCCGCGTAGCTGACGGTGAGCCCAGCGACGTCGAACACCGCATCGGTCAGCGCGTGGCTGGCACTGGCCGATGCCGTCAGCGGTGCGGGTCGCCCGACGGCGTCCCTGACGGTTCGCGTGTTGTGCTCCATCCGGGTCTCCGATGACGTGATCGCGGACGGTGTCGTCGCCGCTGCCGCGGAGGCGGCTTCCAAGTCGCCGCTGCGAGTGTCAGGGACGTAGGTGAACGCACGCTGAACACCGCACCATCGGGAGAAGAACCCTGTGTTGCCGCTCGACGAGGTACCCGGACCCGAACCCGCGTGCCGGTACCGTCGTGGCGGGAGCCGGACCGGGCGTTCCGGGCCAGGCTCGAGGAGGAGGCGCTCATGTCGGCGCCCGACGACCCGTTGGCGCGGTTGGCCGGTGAGCGCATCGCGGTGGTCTCCGTCCGCGCCGGCTTCCACGCAGCCCTCGATGACCTGGGCAGCCGCCTGGCGGACGCCGCCGAGTCGGTGGCGGAGTCGGTGGTCCCCGTGACCGCGGCGCTGCTCACCGATGACGAGCGTCGGTTGCCGGCCTGGTGGGACCGACAGGATGCTCTGCGGGTCACCTGTCGCCGGATCGAAGACGACGGGTTCGGCCTCCTGGCACGGGAGAGCCCGGTCGCCGGTGACCTGCGACAGGTCGTGGCGATCGTGCGCTCCTCGGGGCACGTCCATCGTTCGGTCGAGCTCCTCGGTCACGTCGCGAGGTCGTCGCGGTGGATGGATCCGACACGGCTGGCACCGGGGTTGCAGGCGTTGGTGCACGAGATCGCCGAGGTGAGCTCGAAGGTGTTCGAGGGTGCGGCCGACGCGTGGCGTGAGGCCGACAGCCTCCGGGCCGTCGACCTCGACCAAGCCGACGACGCGGTCGACGAGCTCCAACGACGACTCCACGACGCGCTCGTCGACGGTGGCTGCAGTACCGGGGAAGCGGTGAGTCTCGCGTTGATCGCCCGGTACCTCGAACGCATCGCCGACCACGGCGTCGCGCTGGCCCGCGAACAGACGTACGCCATGACCGGCGAGCGGCTCGACGACTCGTGACCACCCGGCGGGTGGGCGCGGCGTGGGCGGTGACCAGCCTGCTGGGCGGCTGCACCCAGTAGGCCCGACCGCCGGCCACGCCGCCCGCCATCAGTCGGCAGGTCACCGATCACGAGGTGCCGAGCGTGTCGCCGTCACACTCGGCCGCGTGACGCCGTCACACTCGGCCGCGTGACGCGATGAACCTCGCGGTGATGGTCAGCACCAGCGTCATCGCGATCAGCGTGAGCCCCCCGGCCCAGGCTCGTTCGATCCCTTCGGCGAACGGCTGGCTGAACCCGTCCTTCATCAGCAACCCGATGTCGGCCTGCGGCGTGCCCTGGAACGCGGTGACGACCTGGCGGGCACCGAACGCGGTGAGCACCAGCGGCGCGGTCTCGCCCGCGCCTCGGGCGACCGCGAGGATCGCGGAGGTGGTGATCCCTGGCAACGCCGCGGGGAGCACGACACGCGTGGTCGTCTGCCACTGACGGGCTCCGAGGCCGGCGCTGGCGTTGCGTAGCTCGACCGGTACCAGGCTGAGCATCTCCTCGGTGGATCGCACGACGATCGGGAGCATGATGGTGGCCAGAGCGGCGGCGCCCACGAACGTGCCGAAGCCGAGGCCCGCACCGCTGGACACCACCAGCAGGGCGTAGATCGCCAGGCCGACGAAGATCGACGGCACCCCGGTCATCACGTCGGTGAAGAAGCGGACGATGCTGGCGAACCGCTTCCCCTGGCCGTACTCGACGAGGTAGACGGCGGCGAGCACGCCCACGGGGATCGACAGGGCCGCGGCGATCCCGGTCATGTACAGCGTCCCGACGATGCCGTGCAGGTAGCCGCCGGCTTCGCGCGGGCTGGTCTCGACGTCGGTGAAGAACTGCCAGCCGATCGCTCCGCCACCGTTGGCGACGACCTGCCACAGGATCAGCACGAGCGGGGTGATCGCCGCCACGACGCAGGCGGCGAGGGCGCCGGTCATCACCGTCGAGCGGCGCTGTCGACGCCGGGACCCGGGGGTTGCGTCGTGAATGGAGCGGTGCGCGCGGTCCGGGGCGGACGTCGCGTTGGTGGTCCCGGTGCTCATACGGCGGCGTCTCCCACGGTGCGTCCGACGCGGTACACGATGAGGCGTGCGACGACATTGACGATCATCGTGATCACGAACAGCGTCACCCCGATCGCGAGGAGTGCCCACACCCCTTCGGGTCGGGCGTCCTGGAACGTGTTGAAGATCAGGGACGTGACGGCGTCCCCGGCGAAGAAGATGCTGCCGTCGCGGCGCTGGCTCGCGCCGATGAGGAACGCGACCGCGATCGTCTCCCCGAGCGCCCGACCCAGGCCGAGCATCGTGCCACCGACGATGCCGGGGAATCCGCGTGGCACGATCACCTGGCGCATCACCTCCCACCGGGTCGCCCCCATCGCGTAGGCGGCGAGCCGCTCGTCGACCGGTGTCTGGGCGAACGTCTCCCGCACGATCGCGGTGATGATCGGCAGGATCATGATCGCCAGGATGTTGCCGGCCGCCCAGTAACTCGAGTTCGTCACCGGTCCGCTGAACAGCGGGATCACCCCCAACGGGCTGTCGGCGACGAACTGTCCGATGGGGCGCCAGATCTCGATGCGGAAGAAGTAGATCCCCACGAGGGCGTACACGACGCTGGGAACCATCGCCAGCATCTCCACGCCGTAGGTCAGGGGGCGCTTCAACCACGCCGGCGCGATCTCGTTGATGAACAGCGCGATCCCGATGGCCAGGGGGACGGCGAAGAGCACGCCGATCGCGGAGGCCTTCAAGGTGCCGTAGAGGAACGGCCAGGCGCCGTAGGTGCCCGTGACCTCGGAGCGGGACTGTCCCGGGTCCCACAGGTCGCCGGTGATGAACCCGATCACCCCCTGGTCGGCGAACACCGGCCATGCCTCGATGGTGGTACGCACGATCATCGCGGTGAGGAGTACCAGGACGCTGGTGGCGCAGGCGATCGCCACCAGCTTGAAGATCGGGTCGGCGACGTGTCGTCGTCCGGTCGGCGCGAGGCGGGGGCGCTCGCTTCCGGCAGGGCTGGTGGTGGGTGGTGTCATCTGGGGCCTCGTCGGTCGCCGAGGTGGTCCGGCGGGGGCGGCAGGAGCCCGCCCCCCCGGACGCGGCGGTTCAGTCCTCGGCGTTGATCCGGTTCACGGCCTCGGCGATGACCCGCTCCTGGAACGCCCCCGAGACCGGGGCGTACAGCAGGCCGGTCGCGTTGTCGTCACCGTCCTGAAGCGCCCAGGTGAAGAAGTCGATCATCGAGGCGGCGACGTCGTCTTCGTAGCCGCACTCCCAGGCCAGCACCCAGTGCGGCCCGACGATCGGGTAGCCCTCACCGCCGACGCCCAGGACGTCGAAGCGGAAGTCGTTCGGGATCGAGTCGATGATCTCGCTGGGCCCCGCCGAGATCGACTCGAGGGTCGGGGCGATCACGTTGCCGTCGGCGTTCACGAGGCTGGCGACCGGGATGTCGTTCTCGACCGCGTAGGCGTACGAGAGATAGCCGACGCCGCCTTCCTGTGCCTGCGTCTCGGCGGTCACGCCTTCGTTGCCGTTCCCCCCGAGCTGACCCCCGGGCCAGTTGACCTCGGTGCCGAAGCCGTACTCCTCCGACCAGGCCTCGTTCTCGTCGTCGAGGTACTTCGTGAAGATGTTCGTCGTCCCGGAGCCGTCACTGCGGTGCACCGGGATGAGATCGGTGTCGGGGAGGTCCACGCCCTCGTTCAGCGCCGCGATGTCGGGGTGCTGCCAGGTCGTGATCTCACCCGAGTAGATCCCGGCGATGGTGCCGGCGTCGAGGACGAGGTCCTCGCCGTCGAGGGCTTCGTCGAGGGCGGGGTCGTTGTAGGCGATGACGACGGAGCCGAACGCATCGACGATGTGGATGGGGTCACAGCCGCGGATCTCGCGGGCCTCGGCCATCTCCTCGTCGTTGAGGTGGGCTTCGGTCGAGCCGAAGTCGACGGTCTCGGAGAGGAACTGCTCGATCCCCCCTCCCGATCCGATGGACTGGTAGTTCACGCGGATCCCGGGTTCGTTGTCCCGGACCCACTCGAGCATCAGCGGGGTGATGAACGTCGCACCGGCCCCCAGCAGGTCGGCCTGGTCGGCCGTCGTTCCGACCTCCTCGTCAGTGTCGATCAACTCGACGGTGTCGCCGTCGTCCCCGTCGGGGTCGTCAGCGGCCTCGGCGCCGTTGTCATCGGCGCCGGAGGCGGTTGCGGGATCGTCGCCGTTACCGCCGCCGCAGGCGACGGCGATCATGGAGAGTGCCGCCAGGGCGGCGGCGCTGCGGATGGGGAGTCTCATGAGTGGTCGGGCTCCGTTGGTCTCGGGTCGAAGTGGAGACGTCGATGACGCTACGGAGCCGGTCTTGCGGCGAACCGGCGGCCGGGCCAACGGCAGGTGAACGTCGGCTGCCACCTCGGCGACGCAGCTGGCCGTGTCCCCGAACGGTCGGTGGCGGTCCGCGCTTTCGTCACCCAGCGTTCGTCCCCTGTTCACCCGGGCTTCGCCGCCCCGTGGAACCGGCGGCGTAGCGTGCTCCTCGCCACCATCGTCGTCGGCCCGCCGTACGCTTTCCGCCACCGGCGGTAAGGCCGGCCAGTGAGGGACTGCACACGATGCACAAGCTGCTCCTCGTCGAGGACGAGCGCTCGATCGCCGAGGGCCTGTCGATCACCCTGGAGACCGAAGGCTTCGACGTCACGTGGGTCGCCGACGGCCGCGACGCCGTCGACGCGTTCGCGCGGCTGCGACCGGACCTGGTCGTCCTCGACCTGATGCTCCCTGGGATGTCGGGGACCGAGATCTGCCGGGCCCTGCGCAAGCGTTCCGACGTGCCGATCATCATGCTCACTGCCCGTGACGCCGAGGTCGACCGGGTCGTCGGTCTGGAGCTCGGTGCCGACGACTACGTCACCAAGCCGTTCTCGACCCGGGAGCTCGTCGCCCGGATCCGGACGGTGCTGCGGCGCTCACCGATCGCCCCCAGCGTCGAGCTCGACGCCCCGGTGGAGGCCGCCGGGGTCCGCGTCGACCGGGCCCGCCACGAGGTCCACGTCGACGGCGCGGCCGTCGAGCTCCCCCCCAAGGAGTTCGAGCTACTGGCCTACCTCGTCGAGCACGCCGGTCGGGTCCTCACCCGCAGCCAGCTCATCGACGAGGTGTGGGGCAGCGACTACGTCGGGGACACCAAGACCCTCGACGTCCACGTGCGCCGGCTGCGTTCCCGGGTCGAGGCCGACCCCAAGGAGCCGGTGCGGCTGAAGACGGTGCGGGGCGTCGGCTACCGCTTCGCCGACGTGTGAGCGTCGTGGGGGAGGGAGCGATGACGTCCGAGACGAGCATCGAGGTCGCCCGCAGCTGGCGGCGGGAGCTCGTCGACTCGTTGGTGCAGGCGGCGCTGCTGTTCGCCCCCGACGGCACCGCGCTCGCGGCGAACACCGCGGCGAGGCAGCTGTTGGAACTCCCGTCCCCGCTGGCGGGGGCCCCGGCGGGTGACGTTCTGGCCAACCCGGAGCTCCTCGGCGCGGTGGTCGAGGTGCGCCGGAACGCCGACCCGGTCACCGTCGAGACCGACCACGGCGAGTTCCACGTGCGGGCGGTCGCCTCCCTGGTCGGTGACGACGTCCTGCTGCTGATCACCGACCGCACCCAGGAGCGCCGGGTCGAGGAGCTGCGCCGCGACTTCGTGGTGAACGCCTCGCACGAGCTGAAGACCCCGGTGACCAGCATCCAGACCCTGGCCGAGGCCCTCGGCGTCGTGGTGCACACCCAGCCCGAGCGGGTCCCGGCGCTCGTCGCCCGCCTCGGTGACGAGGCCGAGCGGCTCGCGGCGCTCGTCCACGACCTGCTGGACCTGCGCCGCCTCGAGGAGCGTGGGACCCTCGAACGCGAGCCGGTCGACCTCGCCGAGCTGGTGCGTCGGGTCGTCGCCGCCCAGGTGGCCCGGGCCGACGCCGCCGGGGTGGAGCTGTGGGTCGACGCCGACGACCACGTCCTCCTCGCCGGTGTCGCCGGCGACCTCGAGGTGATCGTGCAGAACCTGGTGGTGAACGCGATCAAGTACAACCGCCGTGGCGGCACCGCCGAGGTGTCCCTGCGCACCGAGGACGGCGAGGTGGTGCTGCAGGTGAGTGACACCGGGATCGGGATCCCGGCCACGGACCTGCCGCGGATCTTCGAGCGCTTCTACCGCGTCGACACGGCCCGTTCGCGCGAGACCGGCGGGACCGGGTTGGGACTCTCCATCGTCCGTCACGCCGTCGAACATCACGGTGGCACCGTGCAGGTCGAGAGCCGCTCGGGCACCGGCACGACGTTCACCGTGCGTCTCCCCTCGGGGGTGTGAGCCGCACCGCACGGTCGGATCCGGGTGTGCGGCTGGGCACCGAACCTGGTCGGACGGGAGGCGCGCGCTCGGACCGGAGAAGCGCGGTCGGGCCGGAGACGCGCGCTCGGACCGGAGAAGCGCGGTCGGGCCGGAGAAGCGCGGTCGGGCCGGCGCCGGTCGTCAGGTGTGCAGTTGCCACAGGACCTGGCACGGCCCGGTCCCCGGGTTGGCCCACCCGCTCACCACCGTGTCGGTGACGGTGACGGCGTCGCCCTCGTGCAACGTCTCGGTGCGGCCACCGAGGTGTAGATCGAGGACGCCGGCGATCACCACGATGGTCTCCGGTGCCTTCACCGCGAACGGTGGCTCACCGGCCGAAGCCCCGGCGGCGAGCTCGAGGAACCAGCACGCGCCGGTGCGTGGGCTCGCGGCGAGGCGTTCGGCGAGGATGCCGTCACCGAGCTGGACCTGATCGCGGCCACTTCGGCGTGCCAGCCGGTAACCGGGATCCTCACCGTCGACCGGTCCGAACGGGACGTCGAGGACCTCCCACAGCCGCACCAGCGTCTCCCCCGAGAGCCCGCGTACCCCCCGCTCGACCTGGGAGAGCGCCGAAGGAGAGATCCCGACCCGGCGCGCGGCCTCGGCCTGGGAGATCCCGGCCCGGAGTCGTTGCTCGCGGATCTGCACACCGAGGCGTTCTCCGGCGCCACGCACCGGTGTCGTCGCGGTCAGCTCCCCGTCGACGAACCTCGCCCGTACCTCGCGGCCGACGACGCGTTCGGGCCGCCCGTCGGCCTTGGTGACCTCGAGGTGGATGTCGTCGCCTCCGGTGACCTCGACGACGACCTGGGTGATCTCGGTGAGTCGGCGCAGGAAGCCGGGCCGGTGATCGGCGCGGTTCACCGGCCACATCGCGAGGCTGCGTCGCCGGTACAGGCGGGGACACGCCGACAGGAACAGCTCCAGGGCCGCGTGCGGCCCCCAGGCCCGCTGCACGGCGGTGAGGGCGTCGAACACGAACACCGCACCGACGCCGGCGGCCTCCTCGGCACGGTGCAGCGTGGCCAACGCCTCATCGAACCCGGCCTCGGGGGTGAGCGCACCGGGGATGTCGGACGGCACGCCGGTGACGACCGGTGACCAGTCGACGACCACGTCGGCCTCCTCGGGCCGAGCGGCGGCGGCGACGTTGACACGGACCAGCGTCGTCTCACCGCGGGCGTGGGCGACGAACCGTTCCACCAGGGCACCGACTGGTGCCCCGTCCCCGGCGGTGAGCACGAGGTTGTCACCGATGTACACCCCGTCGATGAGCTCGTCGAGGAGCGGGGTTCCGGTGCTGGTGGGGTGCGCTCGGGTGGGCGCATCGGGCGTCACGGGCGCCTCCGGCTCGATGATGCGACCAGGCTACGCCCGTGACGGTTCGCGTCAGGACGCGATGTCGTCGGCCTCGTCGCGGGCCTCACGCCGCTCGATCGCCTCGACGATCCGTTCGACGCCGAGGACCATCGCTGCGGCACGCAGGCCGACGCCACGGTCCTCGGCGACACGCCAGGTGTCGTGGAGCGCGGCCGCCATGCGGGATTCGAGCTTCTCGGCCACCTTCGGTGCGGGCCAGCGCTCACCGCGGAGGTTCTGCTGCCACTCGTAGCACGACACGGTGACGCCACCGGCGCTGGCCAGGACGTCGGGGACGACGGTGACGGTGCGGTCGGCGAGGACCGCGTCCGCCGCGGGGGTGAGCGGTCCGTTCGCCGCCTCGACGATGAGCCGGGCGCGGATCGACGCTGCCCGCTCGCCGTCGACGGCACCCTCCAGCGCCGCCGGCACCAGCACGTCGCAGTCGAGGGCGAACAGCTCGTCCTCGGTGAGGGTGTCGGCGTCATGGTCGGCGACCGACCCGGTGGCGGCCTTCGTCGCGGCCACCGCGGCGACGTCGAGCCCGGCCGGATCGTGCACCGCCCCGCGGCTGTCGGAGACGGCCACGACCCGAAGGCCGTCGGCGGCCAACAGCCGGGCCAGGTGCGAGCCGGCGTTCCCGAAGCCCTGGATCACGACCCGTGCGTCGGCGGGGAGCCCGAGGCGTTCGAGGCTGGCGAGGATCACCGCGCGGCACCCGGCGGCCGTGGCGGTGTCGCGGCCGTGCGAGCCGCCGGCCGCCAGCGACTTGCCGGTGACCACCGCGGGGGAGGAGGCGCCGGTGATCCGGCCGTACTCGTCGGCGATCCAGTCCATGTGCCGTTCGCTGGTGTTCACGTCCGGCGCCGGCACGTCGAGGTCGGGCCCGATGTTCGCCGCGATCGCCCGCGCGTAGCTGCGGGTGAGCGACTCGAGTTCCTGCTCACTGAGTTGTTTCGGGTCGACGCTCACCCCGCCCTTGCCGCCGCCGAGCGGGAGGTTCATCACCGCGGTCTTGATGCTCATCAGGGTCGCCAACCCGGCGACCTCCTCGCCGGTGACGTCCGGGTGGAAACGGGTGCCGCCCTTGGCCGGTCCGCGCGCCGTCGAGTGCGCGATGCGGTAGCCGGGGACGACGCGGATGCTGCCGTCGTCGCCGACGTAGGGGACCTGGACCGCCAGGGATCGCTCGGGACGGTGCAGCAGCTCACGCAGCCACGGGTCGAGGTCGAGGGCGTCCGCGGCGTCGTCGACGGCGGCGAGGGAGAGTTCGTGGAGATCGAGGGTCACGTCATGCCTCCGGCAGGGTCGGCCCACGTGGCCCGACGCACGGCGGCGCCAGAGACCCGTGGGGAGGGGTCGCGTGACGCGCCGTTGCGTCGCGCCGGAGTCTAGACGTGAAGCAATGCTTCATGCACGCCGCGCGAATGAACGCGGCGTGTTGGCCGGTGCCCGGCGTCGGTCAGCCGCCGAAGCCGTCGATGATGCGGTTGAACGCGGCGCTGGGTCGCATCACCTCGTCGGCCCGGGCGCGGTCGACCCAGTAGTAGCCACCGAGGTCGACGGGCTCGCCCTGGATCTCGTTGAGCTCGGTGACGATCGCCTCCTCGTGGTCGGCGAGCTCGTCGGCCAACGGGGTGAACACCGCCGCGAGCTCCTCGTCGCGTCGCTGCTCGGTCAGCTGCTGGGCCCAGTACAACGCCAGGTAGAGGTGGCTGCCGCGGTTGTCGAGCTCACCCACCTTCCGCGACGGCGATCGGCCGTTCTCCAGGAGTGTGGCGGTGGCCGCGTCGAGGGTGTCGGCCAGGATCGCCGCCTTCGGGTTGCCACTGGCGTCGGCGAGGTGTTCGAAGGAGACCGCCAGCGCGAGGAACTCGCCGAGCGAGTCCCATCGCAGGTGGTTCTCCTTCACCAGTTGCTGGACGTGCTTGGGGGCGGAACCCCCGGCGCCGGTCTCGAACAACCCGCCACCGGCCATCAGCGGCACGATCGAGAGCATCTTCGCGCTGGTGCCGACCTCCAGGATCGGGAAGAGGTCGGTGAGGTAGTCACGGAGGACGTTGCCGGTGACCGAGATCGTGTTCTGACCGGCCCGGGTGCGCTCGAGGGTGAAGCGCGTCGCCTCGGCGACGTCCATGACGTGCAGCTCGAGGCCGTCGGTGTCGTGACGGGCGAGCTCACGCTCGAGCTTGGCGATCAGCTCGGCGTCGTGGGGCCGGGAGGCGTCGAGCCAGAACACCGCCGGCCACCCGGTGGCGCGGGCGCGCGTGACGGCCAGCTCGATCCAGTTGGTGATCGCGGCGTCCTTGGTCTGGCACATCCGCCAGATGTCGCCGGCCTCGACGTCGTGCTCCAGGAGGGTGTCACCGGAGGCGTTGACGACCCGGACGACGCCGTCGGTGGGGATCTCGAACGTCTTGTCGTGGGAGCCGTACTCCTCGGCCTTCTGTGCCATCAGGCCGATGTTCGGCACGGTGCCCATCGTGGTCGGGTCGAACGCGCCGTGTTCCCTGCAGTGCTCGATCGTCTCGGCGTACAACGCCGCGTAGCTCGAGTCGGGGATCACCGCCTTGGCGTCCTGCAACTGGTCGTGCTTGTTCCACATCTGCCCCGAGGAGCGGATCATCGCCGGCATCGAGGCGTCGATGATCACGTCGCTGGGGACGTGGAGGTTGGTGATCCCGCGGCTGGAGTCGACCTGGGCGAGGTCGGGCCCGTTCTCGTAGGCGGCCTCGAGGTCGGTCTCGATCGCTCGGCGCGCCTCGTCGTCGAGGTCCTCGATCGCCTGCAGGAGGCTGGCGACGCCGTCGTTGGGGGAGACTCCCAGCTCGTCGAGGACCTGCCGGTGGCCGTTGAAGACGTCGGCGAAGTAGGTCCGCACCGCGTGTCCGAAGATGATCGGGTCCGAGACCTTCATCATCGTGGCCTTCAGGTGGAGCGAGAACAGCACCCCCTGGTCACGGGCGTCGGCGACCTGTTCCTCGAAGAAGCGCAGCAGGGCCCGGCGACGCATCACCGCGGCGTCGATCACCTCACCGGCCAGCAGCGGCGTCGAGGCCTTCAGCACGGTGACGTCGCCGGCGGTGCCGACGTGCTCGATCCGCACGTCGTCGTCGGTCTCCACGGTGATCGAGCGTTCGGTGGAGCGGAAGTCGCCGTCGGACATGGTCGAGACGTGGGTGCGCGACTCCGGTGACCAGTCGCCCATCGAGTGCGGGTACTTGCGGGCGAACTGCTTCACCGCCGAGGGAGCCCGGCGGTCGGAGTTGCCCTCGCGGAGCACCGGGTTCACCGCCGAGCCCTTCACGCTGTCGTACCGGGCGCCGATGTCGCGCTCGGCGTCGGTGCGTGGGTCGTCGGGGTAGTCCGGGATCGCGTACCCGTCGGCCTGCAACTCCCGGATCGCCCCCTTCAGCTGGGGGATCGAGGCGCTGATGTTCGGGAGCTTGATGATGTTCGCCTCGGGGGTCCGGGCGAGCGCACCGAGCTCGGCGAGGGCGTCGTCGACCTTCTGCTCCTCGGTGAGGTGGTCACCGAACACCGCCAGGATCCGCCCGGCCAGCGAGATGTCCCGCAGCTCGACCTGAACGCCGGCGGCGCCGGCGAACGCCTCGATCACCGGCAGCAGGGAGTGCGTGGCCAGCGCAGGGGCTTCGTCGGTGTAGGTGTAGATGATCTTGGTCATGGTCGGAACCGATCTCCGAGGGCTTCGTGCGGGCGGCTGGTCGCGGCTGGGCTCGGCGCAGGTTGCCGGACACGCTACTCGTTGCGCTCCGCCGAGTGCAGCCGTGCGGATCGGTTAGCCTCCGGCGCCCAGCCGCCTCGGAGAGCGACGGAGGGCGACGATGGCCCCGCACCACGACCCGGCAGCACCCGGTACCAGCGACGACGCCACGACCACCGGTGCCGGCGCTCACACCGCGGCGACCTCCCCGGCCGACGCCACGACCACCGGTGCCGGTGCTGACACCGCGGCGACCTCCCCGGCCGACGACCCGGCACCGTCCGGCCCGCTCGCCGGGATCCTCGTCGCCGACCTCTCCCGGGTGCTGGCGGGCCCGTACTGCACGATGCTGCTGGCCGACCTGGGCGCCGAGGTCGTGAAGGTCGAGGGCCCCGGTGGTGACGACACCCGCCGATGGACCCCTCCGACGTATGACGGGGACGCGACGTACTACCTCTCGATCAACCGCAACAAGCGTTCGATCGCCCTCGACTTCGGGGACGCCGACGACCTCGCGCTGGCCCACGAACTCGCCGCCCGGGCCGACGTGGTGATCGAGAACTTCAAGCCCGGTGGGCTGCGGCGGTTCGGCCTCGACTACGACGCGGTGCGGGCGATGAACGACGCCGTCGTGTACTGCTCGATCTCCGGGTTCGGTGACGCCGAAGGATCCGGGCTCGCCGGCTACGACCTCATCGTGCAGGCCGTCTCGGGGCTGATGAGCGTCACCGGCGAACCCGAGGGTGAGGGGACCAAGGCGGGTGTCGCGGTCGTGGACGTGATCACCGGGTTGCACTCGGCGGTGGCGATCCTCGCCGCTCTGCGGCACCGCTCAGCCACCGGCGAGGGGCAGCACCTGAAGGCGAACCTGCTGTCCTCGGCGTTGTCGGGGTTGGTGAACCACACCGCGGCGTACCTGCTCACCGGTGAGTCGCCGACCCGGATGGGGAACCAGCACCCGAGCCTGTACCCCTACGAGCCGTTCCCCACCAAGGAGGGCCGGCTCGTCGTCGCGGCCGGGAACGACACCCAGTTCCGGGTGCTCTGCAACGCGCTGGGTGTGCCGCAGCTGCCCGACGACCCGCGGTTCGCCAGCGTCGGGGAGCGCACCTCGAACCGTGATGAGCTCCGCCCCCTCCTCTACGAGGCGTTCGCGGCCCGCACCAGCCAGGAGTGGTTCGACATCCTGTCGGTGCTCGGGATCCCGTGTGGACCGATCAACACGATCGGTGAGGGGGTGCAGCTCGCCGACCGGCTCGGTCTGGACCCGGTGACGCAGGTCGCCGACGACGTGCGTTCGATGCCGATGCTCCGGCACCCGGTGTCGTTCTCGGCCACGCCCCCGCGGTACGTGTTGCCGCCGCCGGCGCTGGACCAGCACGGCGACGAGATCCGGCGGTGGCTGGCGGCTGACGGCACCTGAGGTCCGGGCCACCGCGCCGGTCACCGGTCAGCAGGCCGGTGCCTCCTCGGGGGTCACGCCGCCGACGTGGTCCTCGTCGCCCGGGTCGTCGTCGTGGCCGTTCGACGCGACGTCGGCGTCGTCGTCGCTGTCGCCGTCCTGGCCCCCGTGCAGATCCCCGTACCCGTCGGAGCGTGGTTCGCCGTCCACCAGCCAGGTGAAGTACTCCTCGGCGTCGGCGTCCTCGACGTGCAGGAAGGCGGTGCTCCCCCCGGTTTCGATCTCGCCGGGGATCGACCGGCCGTCGACGGGGAGGCGGAGCGTCTCGCGGTAGGTGCGTGACAACGTCCGGATGCGGTTGAGCGTGAGGGAGTCGTCGAGCTCCACGGCGCGTGCGACGGCGTCGGCGGTCCGCACCAGCCGAGGGGCGTCGTCGAACACCCCCACCGAGGCGAGTTCGCGGCGCAGCTCCTCGATGAAGCGCTGCTGGCGCTGCATCCGCCCGAAGTCGTCGTCGATGCTGCGGGCCCGGACGAACGCCAGTGCCTGGGCACCGTCGAGACGGGTGCAGCCGGCCTCGAGGTCGAGGTTCGCACGCTCGTCGACGATGGGCTCGTCGAGTTCGATGGGGACCCCGCCGAGGGCGTCGACGATGTCGACGAACCCGCGGAAGTCGACCTTGACGACGTGGTCGATCCGGACCCCCTGCCACTGCTGCAGGGTGTCGACGACGCAGGTTGCACCTCCCACACCGGCCCGTTCACCGATCGCGTAGGCGGCGTTGATCCGGCCCCGGCTGCCGTCGCAGCGGGTGATGAGGGTGTCGCGGGGGATGCTGAGCACCCGTAGTTCGTCGGCTCCCGGGTCGAGGCGGACCAGCATGATCGATTCGGTGCGTTCCCCGCCGGCGTACCCGGTCCCCAGTTCGCGGCGTTCCTCGGGGGTGAGCACCTCCCGGGAGTCCGATCCCAGAACCAGGATCGTCAGGGGGTCGGCAGACGGCCCCGACCCCTGCTCCTCCGAGGAGTCCGAGTCCTGGTCGTCGGTGGCATCGTCGCCACTCCCGCCCTGCGCCCCCTCCTCGCCGAGGCCTTCGACGGGGACGCGTTCGACGTTCCGGTCGATCACCACGACGGTGACCACGGCGGCGATGACCCCGAGGACCATGACGGCCGCGGCCCCGATGAGTACGCGTCGCGCCAGCGTCGCCCAGTCGACGTCCGCCACGCGTCCCCTCCTCTCGCGTCCGGCGGGCCTCGACCCGGCGGACCCGCCGCCACGGCTAGCGCAGCAGATCCTCGAGGACGTCCGCGAGGCGGACGACCCCCTCGACGCAATCGTCACGTTCGGCGTGCTCGTCCGGGGAGTGCGAGACCCCCGTTGGGTTGCGCACCAGGATCATCGCGGTGGGCACGCCGGCGGTGGCCATGATCCCGGCGTCGTGCCCGGCCCCGCTGGGGAGCCTCGGTATGCCGCCCAGAACGCCGTCGAGGCGCTCCATCAGGTCCAGGTCGAGGTCGACACGGGCGGTCCACATCTCCTCGAACGGCTCGACCCCGATCGCGTCACGGACCTCGGCCACGATCGCCCGCACGGTGGCTTCCTCGTCGGCACGGGTGTCGAGCCAGGCCCGGACCCGTGAAGGGATGGCGTTGATCCCGTTGGGCTCGACCAGCACCCGACCGACGGTGGCGACCGCACCGTGCCGCTCGGCGGCCCGGCGTGCGGCCAGCACCAGCTCGGCCTGGGTGAGCATCGGATCGTCGCGGTCCTGGATCCGGGTGGCGCCGGCGTGGTCGGCCCGGCCCAGGAGGTCGAAGCGGTACCGCCCGTGCGGTCGGATCATCGTGTAGAGCCCGAGGGGAGCGTCGTGCTCGATCAGCCCGCGTCCCTGCTCGACGTGGAGTTCGACGAACGTGCCGAGCGCGCCGAGGACCTCGTCGTCGCGCCCGATCGACTCCGGGTCCCGGCCGGTGCGCCGCAGCGCCTCGCCGTAGCTCACGCCGTCCTCGTCGGTGAGCCCCAGCGCCCGCTCCCGGCTCAGCGCCCCGGTGAGGATCCGGGAGCCGCTGCAGGCCACCCCGAAGCGGCCCCCCTCTTCGTCGGCGAACGCGACCAGACCCAGCGGTCGGCGTGGCTGGACGCCCCGGGAGCGCAGCAGGTCGACGGCGCCGAGGGCGGAGACGACCCCGAGCGGGCCGTCGTACGGACCGCCCTGCGGGACCGAGTCGAGGTGGCTGCCGGTGCCGACCGCGTCGCCGTCGGCGGGATCACCCCACCACGCCCAGATGTTTCCGCCGCGATCCTCATGGACGTCGAGCCCCCGGGCGCGTGCCTCGCCGGTGAACCACTCGCGGAGTGTGAGCTCCTCGTCGGCGTACACGAACCGGTGGTAGCCGCCCGTCGCGGGGTCCCGACCGATCGGGTGCAGGTCGGCGTACAGCGCATCGAAGCTCGCAGCCGCCTGCTCACGTGGTGACGCCGTTGACTCGGCCACCATCCCGTCCTCCTCCACGTCACTCGTCGAATCACCCCAGGGTACGGCGGCACCGACGTCCCTGGGGC